>JAEWQT010000320.1 GCA_023399105.1 Pseudomonadota bacterium
CACGCCCATACCAATCAGGTTAGTACGGTGAATGCGCTCAAATCCTTCGGCGGCAATGGCTTCCACACCAGCCAGACGCACGCCTTTGGCGGCCCAGTCACGGGAAGAACCCTGACCGTAGTCGGCACCGGCCACAATGATCAGCGGCTGCTTGCGGTTCATGTAGGTTTCAATGGCTTCCCACATGCGCATCACCTTGCCTTCCGGCTCAACGCGGGCCAGAGAACCTTGTTTTACCTTGCCGTTGTCATCCAGCACCATTTCGTTCAGCAGTTTCGGGTTCGCCAGGGTGGCGCGCTGCGCGGTCAGGTGGTCACCACGGTGGGTCGCGTAAGAGTTAAAGTCCTCTTCCGGCAGACCCATTTTGTGCAGGTATTCACCGGCGGCACTGTCCATCATGATGGCGTTGGACGGTGACAGATGGTCGGTGGTGATGTTGTCCGGCAGTAGTGCCAGCGGACGCATGCCTTTCAGCGTGCGCGGTGCGGCCAGTGCGCCTTCCCAGTACGGTGGACGACGGATATAGGTACTCATCGGACGCCAGTCGTACAGAGGGCTGGCGGCTTTTTCCTTGGCGCCCAGATCGAACATCGGGATGTAGATCTGACGGAATTGCTCCGGTTTTACGCTGGCAGCCACGATGGCGTCGATTTCTTCATCGGATGGCCAGATGTCTTTCAGGCGGATTTCTTTGCCATCGACAACGGCCAGTACATCGTTTTCGATATCAAAACGGATGGTACCGGCAATGGCATAGGCCACCACCAGCGGCGGTGACGCCAGGAACGCCTGCTTGGCGTAGGGGTGAATACGGCCGTCGAAGTTGCGGTTACCCGACAGTACCGCCGTGGCGTACAGGTCGCGGTCGATGATTTCCTGCTGGATTTTCGGATCCAGCGCACCGGACATGCCATTACAGGTGGTACAGGCGAAGGCCACAATACCAAAGCCCAGTTTTTCCAGTTCCGGCAGCAGACCGGCTTCTTTCAGGTACAGCTCGGCCACTTTGGAGCCTGGTGCGAAAGAAGACTTCACCCAGGGCTTGCGGATCAGGCCCAGTTCGTTGGCTTTTTTCGCCAGCAGACCAGCAGCCACCACGTTGCGCGGGTTGGAGGTGTTGGTACAGGAGGTAATCGCCGCAATGATTACCGCGCCGTCCGGCATCAGGCCTTCGGCTTCCTGAGCTTTGGCAGCGTCCAGGTTACCGGCAATGCCTTTGGCAGCCAGATCTTTGGTGGCCACACGGGCGTGCGGGTTGGACGGGCCAGCCATGTTGCGGCCAACGCTGGACAGATCGAAGCTCAGTACGCGCTCGTATTCAGCGGTGGCCAGGGCATCGGCCCACAGGCCGGTTTGCTTGGCGTACTGTTCTACCAATTCAACCTGCTGCGGCTCACGACCGGTCAGTTTCAGGTAGTCGATGGTTTGTTCGTCGATGTAGAACATGGCGGCGGTGGCGCCATATTCGGGTGTCATGTTGGAGATGGTGGCACGGTCGCCGATGGACAGGCTGCGTGCACCTTCACCGAAGAACTCGACATAGGCACCCACGACCCGCTCTTTACGCAGGAATTCGGTAAGCGCCAGTACGATGTCGGTGGCGGTAATGCCAGGCTGGCGCTTACCGGTCAGCTCGACACCAACGATGTCGGGCAGACGCATCATGGACGGATGGCCCAGCATCACGGTTTCGGCTTCCAGACCACCCACACCCACCGAAATGACGCCCAGCGCATCAACGTGCGGGGTGTGCGAATCGGTACCAACACAGGTATCCGGATAAGCCACGCCGTCTTTTACCTGCACCACTGGAGACATTTTCTCCAGGTTGATCTGGTGCATGATGCCGTTACCGGCCGGAATCACGTCGACATTATCGAACGCGGTTTTGGTCCAGTTAATAAAGTGGAAACGGTCTTCGTTACGGCGCTCTTCAATATCACGGTTTTTCTGGAACGCATCCGGATCAAAACCACCGCATTCAACGGCCAGCGAGTGGTCCACGATCAGCTGGGTCTGTACCACCGGGTTCACTTTCGACGGATCACCGCCCTTGGCGGCAATGGCATCACGCAGACCGGCCAGATCGACCAGTGCGGTCTGCCCCAGAATGTCGTGACACACCACGCGGGCCGGATACCAGGGGAAATCCAGATCGCGTTTGCGCTCGATCAGCTGTTTCAGGGCATCGGTCAGCAGTTCCGGCTCGCAGCGTCGTACCAGCTGCTCGGCCAGAATGCGTGAGGTGTACGGTAAGGTGGCGTAGCTGCCCGGTTTGATGGCATCTACCGCGGCCTGGGTATCGTAGTAATTCAGGCTGCTGCCCGGCAGGGCTTTGCGGAATTGGGTGTTCATAGGCTCTCTCAAACAAAAAAGACCCCGTGCACGGGGTCTGAACAAATCAACGATCAGCAATCGCAGGCACAGCACGCGGCGCTTCACCGATGTAATCCGCGCTCGGGCGGATAATGCGGTTGTCGGCGCGTTGTTCCATCACGTGCGCAGCCCAGCCGGTCAGGCGTGAGCAGACGAAAATCGGGGTGAACAGTTTGGTCGGAATACCCATGTAGTTGTAAGCCGATGCGTGGAAGAAGTCGGCGTTACAGAACAGTTTTTTCTCGCGCCACATCACCGCTTCGCAACGTACAGAGATGTCGTACAGGTTGGTATCGCCGTTGGCCTTGGCCAGTTTTTCGCTCCACTCTTTGATCACGGCGTTACGCGGATCAGACTCAGAGTAAATGGCGTGACCGAAGCCCATGATTTTCTCTTTACGCGCCAGCATACCCATCAGGGTTTCTTCGGCGTGTTCAGGGTTGTTCATGCCTTCAATCAGCTCCATCGCTGCTTCGTTAGCACCGCCGTGCAGCGGGCCACGCAGAGAGCCAATAGCACCGGTGATGCAGGAGTGCATATCGCTTAGGGTGGAAGCACACACACGGGCGGTGAAGGTGGAGGCGTTGAATTCGTGCTCAGCGTACAGAATCAGGGATGCCTGCATGACCTGGGTGTGCAGCTCGGACGGTTTTTCACCGTGCAGGGTCCACAGGAACTGCTCGGCGATGGAGTCCGCACCGGTTTCTACCTCAATGCGCTTGCCGTTGTGGCTGAAGTTGTACCAGTAGTTGATCATGCCCGGAAACAGCGCCAGCATACGGTCGGTGGCGTCCTGCTGCTGTTCAAAACTGGCTTCGGTTTCCAGGTTGCCCAGCATGGAGCAGCCGGTACGCATCACGTCCATCGGGTGCGCAGAGGCCGGAATACGCTCCAGCACTTCTTTCAGCGCCTGCGGCAGAGCACGCAGACCTTTCAGTTTGGTTTTGTAGGCATCCAGCTCGGCCTGATTCGGCAGTTCGCCTTTCAGAATCAGGTAAGCCACTTCTTCAAACTGGCAATTAGCGGCCAGATCTTTGACGTCATAACCACGATAGGTCAGACCGGAACCGGATTTACCCACGGTCGACAGAGCTGTTTTACCGGCGACCTGGCCACGCAGACCCGCACCGCTCAGTTGTTTTCCTGCTGCCATTGTTATTTCCTCGTTGTTATCGGTTAAGCGTTCAATGTTGAGCGTTCTGCGCGGGCGGTACTATCGACATAGCCCGCTGAACCCGGAACGCCCAACTCCGGACCAATTACTTGTTTTTGCCTTCGGCAAACAGCGAGTCGAGCTTCTGCTCGAAGCTGTGGTAGTTCAGGTAATCGTACAGTTCCATCCGGGTCTGCATGATATCCACCACTTTACGCTGGTCGCCTTCTTCCAGCAGGCTCTTGTACACCGTTTCCGCGGCTTTGTTCATAGCACGGAAGGCGCTCAGTGGGTACAGGACCATCGCCGCACCCCACTCGCCCAGTTGCTCGCGGTTCCACAGTTCGGTCTGACCGAACTCGGTGATGTTGGCCAGAATCGGTACATCCAGTGCTTCGGCAAAGGCACGGTAGTGCTCTTCGGTTTTGATGGCTTCGGCGAAAATGCCGTCAGCACCGGCTTCCACACAGGCCTGAGCGCGCTCGATAGCGGCTTCCAGACCTTCCTGCGCGAACGCATCGGTACGGGCCATGATGAAGAAACTTTCGTCGTTACGGGCGTCCACACAGGCTTTGATACGGTCAACCATTTCGCCTTTGGAGACGATCTCTTTGTTCGGGCGGTGGCCGCAGCGCTTCTGCATTACCTGGTCTTCGATGTGCACAGCAGCCGCGCCGGCTTTTTCCATCTGCTGAATGGTACGGGTAATGTTGAATGCGCCACCCCAGCCGGTGTCGATATCCACCAGCAGCGGCAGGCTGCTGGCGGAAGTAATGCGACGCACGTCTTCCAGCACGTCATTCAGTGAGGTCATGCCCAGATCAGGCAGACCATAGGAGGCATTCGCCACACCGCCGCCGGAGAGGTAAATAGCCTGATGACCAATGCGCTCCGCCATCATGGCGGCGTAGGCGTTAATGGTGCCGACGATCTGCAGCGGTTTGTTGTCCGCCAGTGCTTTACGGAATTTCTGACCCGGAGTCATAAACGACCCTCCTCTTCAGCTAATCGGGTTTCCAGATTGGTCAGCGACGCCTGAATATG
>JAEWQT010000327.1 GCA_023399105.1 Pseudomonadota bacterium
GGCCAGACCCTGATGAATATGATCAAAGGCACCGAAGGCCTGAGCGATCATTCCCGCCAGAAAATCGAATACTTTGTGCGTCAGTACATTAATGCGCTGTCGCCCACTAACTTCGCGGCCCTGAACCCGGAAGTGATCCGGAAAACGCTGGAAAGCGGTGGCAAAAACCTGCTCGATGGCATGGCTCAGCTGATGAAGGATATGGATGACAGCGTGAAAGGCGCGCTGAACGTGGCCATGACCGATACCAGTGCCTTCCAGGTCGGCCGTAATCTGGCCACCACGCCCGGCAAGGTGGTGTACCAGAACGACCTGATGCAGCTGATTCAGTACACCCCAACCACGGCCAAAACCTTTAAGCGGCCGCTGCTGGTGATTCCGCCCTTTATTAACAAGTTCTATATTCTCGATATGCGCGAGAATAACTCGTTCATTAAATGGCTGGTTGATCAGGGCCATACCGTGTTCTGCATTTCCTGGGTGAACCCAGGCCCGTCACTGCGTGATAAGGGCTTTGAGGATTACATGCAGGAAGGCCCGCTGGACGCCATCGCGGCCATTGAAAAAGCCACCGGCGAACAGGAAGTAAACGCCATCGGCTACTGTCTGGGTGGCACGTTGCTGGCGGCTACGCTGGCCTATCTGAAGAAGAAAAAGAAAGAACCGATTAAAGCGGCCACCTTCCTGGCCACCTTAACCGACTTCTCACAGCCGGGTGAAATTGGTGTGTTCATTAACGAAACCGCCATTTCAGCACTGGAAAAGCAAATGAATCTGCTGGGTTACTACGACGGCCGGCAAATGGCGTTCAGCTTCAACACCCTGCGTGAAAATGACCTGTTCTGGTCGTTCTTTATCAACAACTACCTGAAAGGCGAACGCCCGGCGGCGTTTGATCTGTTGTACTGGAATACCGACAGTACCAACCTGCCAGCGCGTATGCACTCGTTCTACCTGCGCAATATGTACCTGTATAACAAACTGATTGAAAAAGACGGTATCGAACTGAACGGTGTAAAACTCGACCTGCGCCAGATCAGTGTGCCGACCTATTTCCTGTCAGCCGCTCAGGATCATATTGCCCTGTGGCAGGCCACCTATACCGGCCCGCTGCTGATGGGTGGTAAAAACCGCTTTGTGCTGGGTGGCTCCGGCCATATTGCCGGGGTGGTGAATCCGCCGGCGCAGAACAAATACGGTTACTGGACCAACGACAATCTGCCGCAGGACCCGAACGAGTGGTACCGCAATGCCACCCAGAACGAAGGTTCCTGGTGGAATGACTGGCAACAGTGGGTGTTGAAGCAGGGCAACATGGAAGAAGTCGAGGTGCGTCAGCCCGGAACCGGCCTGGAGGTTATCGAAGATGCTCCGGGTCGTTATGTGAAACAACGTATCATCGACGTGCTGCACAAATAACCCGGCACGAAACCGGCCGGAGCCGCTATTAATGCGCTCCGGCCATCTCCCCCGCATCATTCCGGCAAGTACGGCGATACGCCGCCGGAGTGTGGCCTGTCCATTGTTTGAATGCCCGCTCAAAACCCCGCCGGTCGGAAAAGCCCAGTTCGATGGCCAGCTGCTGTACGTCCGAGTGGCCGGCTTCCAGTGCCTGCTTGGCTTTTTCCAGCCGGACATCGCGCAATAAGGATGAGAACTGACAGTTCTCTTCCTGCAGGCGACGGGTAAGTGTGCGGCTGCTGGTGCTCAGTAATTCCGCTACGGCTTCTTTGGTGATGGGGACAGAGTCTGGCCACTGATACAGAATGTGCATGACTTTACTGCTGAATTCCTGCATCGAGCCAAAGCGGCTGACCGCGCGTTCGGCCTGACGGCGGAGGCGGCCGAACAGATCGGGGTTGGTGTGCATCAGTGGTTTATCCAGCATACGGCTGGAGAAACTGACCCAGTTGTGCGGCTGGCCAAATTGCAGGGGCACGCCGAAAAACTGCTCCAGCCGTTCGCGGTAGGGTGGGGCCGGGAAACGGAAGCCTGCGCCCTGAATCTGGTACAGGTTGTCACCAAAAGCCTTGCCGGCGGCATGAATACTGCTGGCGATCAGTTCGCTGCGGGCCTGGCAGCCAAAAGCCGTGCCTTCCCCCACGTAATACACCAGCTTGATACTTTGCTGGCCGACAAACAGATCGGGTGAGCGCGTATCACTGATTAACGAATAATAACGACGCAGCAGCGTTAACGCCTCGCGGCCGGTGTGGCAGCCACTTAACAGAAAGGTGAGCAGGTAAAAATTTGTCAGCTCCATTTGCTGGCCGGCGGCCAGCCCAATAGCCGGTTCCCCCAACAATTTGCTGGCTTGTTCCAGCAACCGGTCGAATTGAGCAATGCTCATGCGCTGGCTGCAGAATTGGCCATGGCGGGCGTTGAAACCAGGTTGCACCAGTTCTTCGATGGAAAGCCCTTTGCTTTCCAGCAGGCGCAACAGCGGCTGGACGGCCGCCGTGGTTAGCGTACTGGCAGAATTCGTACTCATAGGCGTCTGTTTTTTGTTGTTATTTTGTATGCGTCTAACCTACCACCAGTTGGTAGTCTGTGCCAACCTGAGCCTTAAGGACAGGTGATTTTTCAGGGAGAACGAAAGAGGGGGTAGCCCAACAGTGGGGCCTGAATGGCGAAACCCAGCAAGGTTATGAGAATTATGACAAGAGATCACCATACCGGATCCGTTCGAGATTATTGAAGACGGAGAATGCATCGGTACCCGCAGCCAGTATGGGGTACTGATGATCCACCGGAATGATCAGGACTGCCTGCGCAACAGCAATGAGCTGGCGGTGGCGTTTTTGAGTTCTATCCCGTTTTTACAGGCTAAGACTGTTAAACATCCGGTACTTTTGCCAGAAGAAAACAGTTGGCATTGTATATGCTGAGTGATGAACTACTCACCGCTTGTCTTCTGTCTATGCCAGCGGATTACTTCAGGAATAATTAGCACATGCATACCACTCTTAACGCCACCACACATGATTTTTCTGAATCATTGGGTTACCCGCTGTGGCTGCAGGTCAACCACTGGCAGCATGAGGTGCCATTAGAGTGGTGTACCTTTAATGAAAACGAAGTGATCGAACGGGGGGATTTTTTATATTCCCCCGGCATTCCGCTGCATCTGATTCTGACCGACAGCGTAAGTCAGAGCATTCCTCCGGCGGTGCTGGCTATGTCGGAATCGTTGCCGGCGCTGCAGTATCAGTTACTGCAGGCTATGCAGGTATCGGAAGGCGCGCTGGAACTGGCGTTTTCTGCGCCGTTATTGTTTTTGTTGCTGGTGTATCAGGCCGATCAGCTGGCGCTGAGCCGGGATGAGTTTGTCGCGCTGGTATTGCAGAAACGCACAGAAATATTGCGTTTTTGTGGTTTGCCTGCCACGTCGTCCCTGAAGCGGTTGGTGGCGCGGATCGAAGTGCGCAGCATGATGATGGATGAATTTCTGTACATTCGACAGGCGCTGCAGAACAGTGATTTTACCGATCCACTGCGCCATATTCCCCGCCTGAATACTCATCAGTTAATGGCGTTGCGGTATTACACCGGCCCGTTCTGGCCTGGCTTTATGACCATTCTGGAGCCGGTGATGGAGCTCTGGCAGCAGCGCCAGATCCGCCAGATCGCAGAAGACACCGCACAGATGGGTGCCACGCTGGCCCACTTGCAGGGGATTGATACCTTTGGGGCTTTGCAAACGCTGCATGACCGGTTAATTGAACGACGTAACCTTCTGTACCGCGCCAATGGTGGCGAGCGCCGGCGTTTATTACTGGAACAATATGCGCTCGATTATGGCGAATATCCGCCGCCGCCTTTGCCCGGTAACGAGGTGGTGGTGCCGTTGCAGAGTTGGGAGGAGCTGGTGAAAGAGGGCGAGGACATGCGCCACTGCGTTTCCGGTTATGGTCGGGAGGTGGGGCTGCAGCAGCAGTTTATTTATCAGGTACTTAGCCCGCAGCGGCTGACCATGGCGTTACAACGGGTTGGCAACAGCTGGCAGGTGGCACAGGTACGGGGCGTGTGTAATTGTCGGGCTACCGATGAGGCGATGGACGTGATTAAACAATGGTTTGTCAGCGTGACCAATCAGGTTGGCCGGCATGGTTAATGTATTAATAAGCGATGGCTGTGGCACACTCAATCTGTTCAGCATCCGTGAACCTATGGCTATAAATCAGCAAGGGACTAAATGAAATGGCTTCACCTAAAAGCCTGGTGCGTCAATTGCATCAGTACTGGGACATTATCGAATATTTGTGCCGGTTATCGCGCGAAGTACCTGTTTTCGAGCCGGCACATATTATCCGCGTGATTGAACGCCTGGGGACGCCTGAGCGCGAGGCGCAGCCCGCCGATACTCTGCGGATTCTGTATGCCAACGATCTGCTGCAAACACTGGGGCGTTCTGATGATCTGCAGCTGAATCCGTTGGTGGTGGATTTTGTCCGTGGTTTAACCCGCGAACATGAGCTGGGATTATCGGCGGTACTGAAAGCCCGGATTGAGGCCATTCGTGATGCTACCCGCCGGGTCGAAGAAGGCATTACCAAAGAAGAAATGGACAGCCTGCGAGAGGGTACGGTGCAGCTGGCGGAGTTGTTGCGGCAGATTTCCCGCCAGCTGGATCAGGATCGGCACGCCATTATGGAACTGGCCGAAAAAGCCAAGGCCAGCGATGCATCCATACCCATTGCCCGGCGCTATCGGGCGGTGCTGGATGCCTACGATCAATACGTTGAACCCATGAATGAAATGATGGATAGCGGCCTGGGGGGGACGTTTTATCCACATTTAGAACGCGCGGTACAGGTGCTGGATCGTGCTGAAGACTATTTGTCGGTGCGCGGTGCGCTGTATACCCAGCGGTTACAGCTACGTCATGTGTCGCAACAAGCCAAAGAATTAAGACGTTTGGGCCGGTTAGTGGCGCAGCAGTGCGCCGATACGTTGCTGCCCTTACGTGACGAAGTGCGCCAGCACAATACGCTGTCTACCGCCGTCAGTGAGTTGCTGGGACAAATCCGCAAACAAGGCTTAAGGCGAGTATACGCCAGAACGTCATCGGCTTGCCCGCTGCCAGGGTGGCAGCGTACCCGCAGAGGGCGGTTGCAGCTGGGCGATGAAATTTTGGAATTAATGGCACAGGCGCGCCATTACCAGCCAGAAGTCCAGCCATTTCCCGACGACATTAAAGGCGATGCCCCTGCACTGTCGTTATACATGCTGGATGAACAGCAACTAAAAGCAGATTTATTGGCTGCGTTACCGGTTGAAAATCTGATGCAGTGGCTGCAATCCC
>JAEWQT010000015.1 GCA_023399105.1 Pseudomonadota bacterium
CCCGGTACAGTGCATAAATAACCAGCGCAGCGACTAATAGCCAGAAAATAAGATTGGTCATGGTGCTTCCTTAAAAACGGGATAATTCTTTATCGGTTACGAATAATTTGGTGCCGACATTTTCCACTTTCTTCATGGCTTCCAGCACCGTGGAATGAAATTCACGCCGGTACAACACCAGCACCACCAGCGCCGAGGTGGCAATAAACAACAGCGGATGCAAAAACCAGCTGAGCACCGCCAACGAAAAGTAATAGGCACGTAAACCAAAGTTATAACTGTGGCTGGCCTGATCAATCACTTTGGCTGCATAAATCGCAAAACTGCGCCGCTCCGCGGCTGTTACCGTCGTATCATCGGGTACCGGTGCCGCCCCCACCAGCACCGAGGCAAAGCCAAACTGGCGCATTGACCAGGTAAAGGTAAAAAACGCATAAATAAAAATAACGATAAGGGTCATCACCTTCAGTTCCAGCTCCAGCACACTGGAGCTGATCGCAAAGGAAATGCTGCTGAGCATGCCCTCAAGCTGAGCCACCGCCGTTAATGCCGTGACCAAAGCAGCCAGAATAAGCACACAGGAGGAGGCAAAAAAATTCACATTGCGTTCAATATTGGCCAGCAGCGCCGCATCGCCTACCCGCATTTCCCGCTGTAGTAACCGGCGCATCCAGTTAATACGGTGTACGTGCATCACCGACGCCAGACAGGCACTCTTTTTCGCCATGCGCCGGGCAAATAATGAATAACTGACCCAGCAGAATAAAAACCAGCCCAGACTGAACCAATTCAGCCACCCGATCTGTGTGTCCAACCCATCACCTCGCAGCCACAGAAAATAAACCCGAAAAAGCCTTACAATACACGCCGGCTGCCCCATTCGCTACGTCCGCAAGCGATCAGACCCTTACATTCAGGGGCAATAACGGGTAACGTCAGCGCATCATAAGCATAAGTAAACAGGTCGATTCATGAACCACCCCAGCTCCCCTTCCGGCTACCACCTGATTGTGTTCGGCGCCACCAGTTTTGTTGGTCAGATTCTGGTCCGTTATCTGGCCACCACCTATGGTGTTGATGGTGATTTACGCTGGGCCATTGCCGGTCGTTCACAGGCTAAGCTGCAACAGGTAAAAGACGCGCTGCAACCCGTGCTGGGTGATAAAACTGCTGCACTGCCCGTGCTGCTGGCCGATGCCGGCAACGAAGAACAACTGCAGGCGCTGTGCGCGCAAACCCGCGCCGTAGTCTCCACCGTTGGCCCTTACGCGCTGTACGGCGAAACCCTGGTTAAAGTGTGTGCGGAAAGCGGTACCGATTACTGCGATTTAACCGGCGAGCCACAGTGGATACGGCTGATGCTGAACCGCTACGAAGCCGCGGCAAAAACCTCAGGCGCGCGTATTGTGCATTGCTGCGGCTTTGATTCCGTGCCCTGTGACCTTGGCGTGCTGTTTCTGCAACAGCAATGCAGCCAGCGTTTCGGCGCTCCGGCCAGCCAGGTACAGATGCGCTTTAAAGCCGGTAAAGGCGGCTTGTCGGGCGGCACCTACGCCAGCATGCTGCAACTGACCAAAGAAGTGATGGCCAACCCGGCCTTGCGTAAAGAATTAGCCAACCCCTACTCCCTATGCCCGCCCCAGCATGGCTTTAGCCGGCGCCAGAATCCAATGAGCGGCATTGGTAAAGACACCGATCTGCTCAGCTACACCGCGCCCTTTATCATGGCCGCCATTAACACCCGCATTGTGCACCGCTCCAACGCCTTACTGGGCAGCAGCTGGGGCAAAGATTTTTCCTACAATGAAGCGGTACTAACCGGGCGTGGTTTTAAAGGCTGGCTGGGGGCAGCCGTAATGACCGGCGGTATCAGACTGTTTCTGCTGGCCGCGGCACTGCCGCCCACCCGCTGGCTGCTGGAAAAATTCCTGCTGCCGAAACCCGGCGAAGGCCCCAGCCCGCAGGCGCAGGAACAGGGCTTTTTTGATCTGCGCTTTGTTGGCCGCACCAGCAAACGTGAAACCCTGATTACCCGGGTAAAGGGTGATAAAGACCCGGGCTATGGCTCTACCGCCAAAATGCTGGGCGAAGCCATTGTTTCGCTGGCCTGTGATCTGCACGATCCGCAAGGCAACAAAACCGGCCGCGAAGGTGGTTTCTGGACTCCGGCCTCGGCGCTGGGCGAAGGCTACCTGTCGCGCCTGCAAGCCAATGCCGGCCTGACTTTTGAGGTACTGAGCTGAACGCATGAAAATTCCGAAACGTCTGCAGCCGTTGGTGGACGATGGTCTGATCGATGAAGTGCTGCACCCGCTGATGAGCGGCAAAGAAGCCGCGGTATTTGTGGTGCGCTGCGGTAATGAGATCCGCGCCGCCAAAATTTATAAAGAAGCCGATAAACGCAGTTTTAAACAGGCCGTGCAATATCAGGAGGGGCGTAAAGTCCGCAACAGCCGGCGCCAGCGGGCGATGGAAAAAGGCTCAAAATTCGGCCGCAAGCAACAGGAAGACGCCTGGCATAACGCCGAGGTGGAAGCCCTGTACCGGCTGGCCGCCGCCGGTGTGCGGGTGCCACAGCCTTACGGCTGCTTTGATGGCGTACTGCTGATGGAATTAATTACCGATGACCAGGGCCGTGCTGCCCCGCGCCTGAACGATGTCAGCATGACCGCTGAACAAGCC
>JAEWQT010000023.1 GCA_023399105.1 Pseudomonadota bacterium
CCACCAACCAGCGCGCGCTGGACGACGCCATGCTGGCACTGGACGGCACCGAGAACAAATCCAAGCTGGGTGCCAACGCCATTCTGGCGGTGTCGCTGGCGGCTGCCAAAGCGGCCGCGGCTGCCAAGGGCGTGGAACTGTACCAACACATCGCCGACATCAACGGCACCCCGGGCGTGTACTCCATGCCAGTGCCGATGATGAACATCATCAACGGTGGTGAGCACGCCGATAACAACGTCGACATTCAGGAATTTATGGTGCAGCCGGTGGGCGCGCCGACCTTCGCTGAAGCTCTGCGTTGCGGTGCTGAGATTTTCCACTCGCTGAAAAAAGTGCTGAGCAGCAAAGGCCTGAACACTGCCGTCGGTGACGAAGGTGGTTTCGCACCGAACCTGTCCTCTAACGCTGACGCACTGGCTGCTATTAAAGAAGCGGTTTCTGCTGCGGGCTACGAGCTGGGCAACAACGTGACGCTGGCTCTGGACTGCGCGTCGTCTGAATTCTACAAAGACGGCAAGTACGATCTGAAAGGCGAAGGCAAAGTCTTCACCTCTGAAGGTTTCTCCGACTACCTGGCTGAACTGTGCGATCAGTACCCAATCGTGTCCATCGAAGACGGTCAGGATGAGTCTGACTGGGCAGGCTGGAAATACCAGACTGAAAAACTGGGCGCCAAAGTGCAGCTGGTGGGTGACGACCTGTTCGTAACCAACACCAAGATCCTGAAAGAAGGCATCGAGAAAGGCATCGGTAACTCCATCCTGATCAAGTTCAACCAGATCGGCTCGCTGTCCGAAACTCTGGACGCCATCAAAATGGCCAAAGATGCCGGTTACACCGCGGTGATCTCTCACCGTTCCGGTGAAACCGAAGACAGCACCATCGCCGACCTGGCGGTTGGTACTGCCGCCGGTCAGATCAAGACCGGTTCTCTGTGCCGCTCCGACCGTGTTTCCAAGTACAACCGTCTGCTGCGCATCGAAGAGCAACTGGGTGCGAAAGCCCCGTACAAAGGTCGCTCTGAGATCAAAGGTCAGTAAGCATTATGGCCACAAAAAACGGGCTTAAGGCCCGTTTTTTGTTCGTACTGCCGGAATAATAAGAGCAAGGATTATGTTCACGCGCCTGTTGCATCCGTTACGTACCCTTTGGTGGCTGTTACCGCTGCTACTGCTGTTGTTGCTGCAATACCGGCTGTGGTTTGGCGACAGTGGTGTGCAGGCCAGCCATGCGCTGGAGCGTCGTATCCAGCAGTTGCAGCAGGATAACGCCGTGCAACAGTCTGAGAATGATGCCTTGTTTACTGAGGTGCAGGACCTGCGCGACGGTACATCGTTGCTGGAGGAAAAAGCCCGCGAAGAGCTGGGGCTGGTGCGCGAAGGCGAAAGCTTTATTCTGTTTGTCGATCCGCCGGAGCGTCCGTGAGCAGTCCGCGCTTCTGGCCCATTCTGCCCGCCGCTGGTGTCGGCAGTCGTATGCAGGCCGATCGTCCCAAACAATATCTGCCGTTGCAGGGCCGTTTACTGATCGACCACACTCTGCAGGTCATGCTCAGCTATCCCCGTTTTGCACAGTTGGTGTTGGTGTTATCACCGGATGATCCGTATTGGCCGTCCAGCGACTATGCCACTGACTCTCGTATTATCCGAGCCGCCGGTGGCGCTGAGCGTTGTCATTCGGTGCTGAACGGACTGGCGGCGCTGGATGGACTGGCTGCCGCCGACGATTGGGTGGTGGTGCACGATGTCGCGCGCCCCTGTTTGCGCCACCGCGACCTCGATAACTTACTGAGCAGTCTTACCGATCCGGGGGCCATTCTGGCATCGCCGGTGCGCGACACCATGAAACGCGGTCGCGTTGAGAACGCTCAGGTCGTTATTGACCACACCGTCGGGCGCGAACAGCTGTGGCATGCCTTAACCCCGCAGGTGTTCCGTTACGCCCAGTTACAGCAGGCGCTGCAGACCTGTCTGGCCCGGGGTCTGACGGTTACGGACGAAGCCTCGGCGCTGGAACAGCTGGGCCTGTCGCCACGACTGGTGGAAGGCCGTGCCGACAATATCAAAGTGACGCGGCCGGAAGATCTGGCGCTGGCGTCGTTGTTTTTAACCCAATCCTGAACCAGAGCGGAGCCACAGTATGCGCATCGGTCATGGCTTTGATGTCCACGCCTTCGGCGAAGGCAGTTTTATTACCATCGGCGGCGTGCAAATCCCGTATGAACGCGGCCTGGTCGCCCATTCCGACGGCGACGTCGCGTTGCACGCACTGGCCGATGCCTTGCTGGGAGCGGCGGCACTGGGTGATATCGGACAACACTTTCCCGATACCGATGCTGCTTATGCCGGTGCCGACAGCCGCGTGTTGTTACGCCACGTTATTGACCTGATTCACGACCGGGGCTACCGGGTGGGCAATGCCGATATCACCATCATTGCTCAGGCACCGAAAATGGCACCGCACATCCAGACCATGCGCGAGTACATCGCCGCCGATTTGCAGGTGCGGCTGGATGACATCAACGTCAAAGCCACCACCACCGAAAAACTCGGCTTCACCGGCCGTAAAGAAGGCATCGCTGTGGAAGCGGTGGTGCTGTTATTAACTGCAGAGCATCTATGACTTCTGAAACCCATGCAAACCCGGTGGCTGAGCAGCAACCGGCCAGTGCCTTACCCGAGTGGCCCAGTGCTTACCCCGATACCGGGGCGCAGGCGTTGCTGAAACAGCACAACGACGATTTCCGCGTTGATGAAATTCCGCAGGCGCTGCCCTGTGGTGACGGCGAGCATGTGTGGCTGCACATTGAAAAGAACGGCGCCAATACAGCCTGGATTGCCAAGAAGCTGGCCGCGCTGGCCGGAGTAAAGGAAATGGACGTTGGCTATGCCGGTCTGAAAGACCGGCATGCCATTACCCGGCAGTGGTTCAGTATTTATCTGCCGCGGGTGCAAGAGCCGGATTTTTCGGTGCTGAACGACAGCGAAATGACGGTGCTCAGCCAGAGCCGGCACAGCAAAAAGCTGCGCCGCGGCGATCTGCTGGGCAACCGCTTTACCCTGTTGTTGCGTCAGTTTGAGGGCGACAAAGCAGCGGTGGAAGCCAATCTGGAACGTATCAAAGCCCTTGGTGTGCCGAACTATTTTGGCGCACAGCGCTTTGGCCATGACGGCGGCAATATTGAAGCTGGCCGCGCCATGCTGGCCGGGGAAATCCGCGTGCGTAACCCTGGCAAGAAAAGTATCTATTTATCCGCCGTGCGTTCACTGCTGTTTAACGACGTACTGGCCGAACGCATCCGGCGTGGCCTGTGGGGTAAGACATTAGCCGGTGAAGTGGCGGATGAGCTGGGGCAGCCCACCGGGCCGTTGTGGGGCCGTGGCCGCCTGAACAGCACCGATGAGGTGCTGGCGCTGGAAACCGAGGTGGCGGGGCGTTTCCCACAGCTGTGCGATGGCCTCGAACACGCCGGCCTGAAGCAGGAACGCCGCGCCCTGAGCGCCTTGCCGGAGCAGTTGCGCTGGCAATGGCAGCAAGGTCAGGACAACCCGGAAAGTGTTGATTTAATGCTCACCTTTTCCCTGCCTGCCGGTTATTATGCGACCTCTTTACTCCGTGAAATAACCAGAACCAAGGAGCCCGAGCGGGTTAGTACGCATGAATCTGATGCTGTCGAATGATGATGGTGTACACGCCCCCGGGCTACGCACATTAGCCCAGGCATTAACCCTGGCGGGCCACAGCGTCATGGTAGTGGCCCCTGACCGTGACCGCAGCGGTGCCAGTAATTCCCTGACTCTGGACCGGCCGTTGCATCCGTTACATCTGGACAATGGCTTTATCAGCATTAATGGTACGCCCACTGACTGCGTGCATCTGGGCATCAATACCTTTTTCAAAGATCAGTGTGAGCGGGTGATTGCCGGTATCAACTCCGGGGCTAATCTGGGTGACGATGTGCTGTATTCCGGTACGGTCGCCGCTGCCACCGAAGGCCGTTTTCTGGAGAAAACGCCCATTGCGATCTCTCTGTGTGGTCGTCGCCATTTTGATACCGCGGCTCAGGTGTTGCTGGACATCCTGCCGCAACTGAATACTCTGCAGCTGCCGCCAAACTCCGTGATTAATATCAATGTTCCTGATCGTCCTTATGC
>JAEWQT010000019.1 GCA_023399105.1 Pseudomonadota bacterium
TACGCAGCGCCATCACAATTTCTTCCAGTGCCGCGTTACCGGCGCGCTCGCCCAGACCGTTGATGGTGCACTCAACCTGACGCGCGCCATTGGCCACCGCAGCCAGTGAGTTGGCCACCGCCAGACCGAGGTCGTTGTGGCAATGCACCGAGAAAATGGCTTTGTCTGCGTTGGGGATACGCTGCAGCAGGGTTTTGATTTTGTAGCCGAATTCTTCCGGAATGGCATAGCCCACGGTGTCCGGAATGTTAATGGTGCGCGCGCCGGCGTTAATGGCGGCTTCAATAATGCGGCAGAGGAAATCGTTTTCGGAACGGCCGGCGTCTTCGCAGGAAAACTCCACATCCTCGACAAAACTACGGGCTTTTTTCACCGCATACACGGCCTGCTCCACCACCTGATCCGGCTGCATACGCAGCTTGTACTGCATGTGGATTGGTGAGGTGGCAATAAAGGTATGAATACGCGCGCGCTCGGCTTTTTTCAGCGCTTCGGCAGCGTGTTCAATATCGCGGTCAACGGCGCGGGCCAGACTGCAGATGGTGCTTTCGCGTACGGCTTCAGCCACCGCCTGAATGGCGGCAAAATCGCCCGGTGAGGCGGCGGCAAAACCGGCTTCGATCACATCGACGCGCATTTTTTCCAGCGCTTTACCGATGCGGACCTTTTCTTCTTTGGTCATGGACGCGCCGGGGCTTTGTTCGCCATCGCGCATTGTCGTATCAAAAATAACCAAACGGTTCTGCTGGCTCATACCCTGCTCCAATGCCGGAAAAAATCAGGCGCTTAGTATACGCCTGATCAGCAGCTATGGCAGCAAACCAGGGGCCGGTAATTGAACCTGCACGGTACAGCCGCCACCGGGGGTATCGGTAAAGCTGAGTTTGCCGCTATGGCGTTCGACAATCCGCAACACAATAGATAACCCCAGACCGGCACCGGCTTCGCTGCCGGCCCGATAAAAACGCTCGGTCAGGCGCTGGCGCTGGTCCGGGTTAATCCCCTGGCCATGATCAATCACCTGCAGCACAAAATAACCGCCCTGCTGCTGCCAGCGAATGTCAATGCTGCTGTCCGGCGGGGAAAATTTCACCGCATTGCTGACCAGATTCTGCAGCAGAATTTCCAGGCTGCCGTCTTCCATACAGGTTTTCCAGTTCAGACCGTCATCGGCGTCCAGACTCAGCTCAATGTGTTTCCTCCACGCCAGCGGCATTAAATCCGCCAGCTGCTGACGGGTTTCCTGCAATAAATCCAGTGCGTTGCGTTGCTGCTGCAGCTCCGGATCCAGCCGCGCCAGGGTCAGCAACTGCGACACCAGCCGGGTGGCACGTTCAACACCGCTGCTCAGATGCTGCAGGGACTCCTGACGATCCTCCTCTGACGCTGCCTGCAGGGCGTTATCGGCGTGGATTTTCAGAATCGCCAGCGGCGTGCGTAATTCGTGGGCGGCATCGGCAATTAAACGTTGTTCTCGCGCCATCCGCGCTTCGGTATCGGCCAGCAACGCATTCAGCGCCTGCTGCACCGGCAGCAGTTCGCGTACCGGCTCTGCCAGGTGGATCGGCTGCAGATTGTGAGCGTCCATGGCTTTTAACTGCCGCGCCAGACCGGCCAGCGGTGACAACCCCCAACCCACTGCCCACCACAGCATTAACGCCAGCACCGGAATGCCGACCAGCTCAGGAATCAGGGTTTGCAGCACCACCTGGCCGACCAGTTCGCCGCGCACATCTTCACGCTCGGCGACAATCAAGATAAAGGGAAAACGCTCGGCGTGGGTTTGCAGGGTAAAGGTCATCCAGCGCTCATCGCCCACCGGCAACTGGCCAAAGCCGGGCTGACTGGCCGCGCGCAGGTTGACGGTATTCTGGGCTGAATTCAGCAGCAGCTGTTCGCCCTGCCAGACCTGAAAGGCAATTTTGCTTTCGTACTCGTGGCCCATGCCGCTGGCACTGGCTTCCTCCTGCAGCGCCTGTTCAAAGGCGCGGTGCAAATTGCGCTCTTCATCCGCGTGCAGATCAGCACTGTATAAGCCGATCACCAGCGCCTGCAGGATGCGCGCACTCTGGGCCAGCCGGGCGTCAAAGATTTCCTCAATTTCATGGGTGGCGTCCTGATAGCTGAACCAGGCGATCACACCGCTCATGCTGACCAGCAACAGCAGCACCAGAAACAGGGTGCGCCGGCGGATGGAATCGGGCAGCCAGGTCATAGTTTGTCTTCTTTATCGATCACATAACCAATGCCACGCACGGTATGAATCAATTGCGGAAACAGCTTTTTACGCAAATGGTGGATGTGCACTTCCATGGCATTGCTTTCCACGTCCTCATCCCAGCCATACAGGCGCTGCTGCAGGGTATCGCGGGTAAAGACATGGCCGGGCTGGCTGATTAACTCGTGCAGCAGGCTGTATTCACGCCGGGTCAGCGTCACCGGCTGCCCCTGATACCAGACCTGCTGAGCGGAAGGGTCCAGGGTGATGCCCCGGCATTCAATCTGCAGTTGTGCGCGGCCATTACGACGCCGCAACAAGGCCCGGATTCTGGCTTGCAGTTCACTGATTTCAAAGGGTTTGGTCAGATAATCATCGGCGCCGGAGTCCAACCCCTGAATACGATCCTGTACCGCATCGCGGGCGGTCAGAATCAGCACCGGCACATCATTACCCTGATTGCGCAGCTGGCGCAGCAACGACAAACCCTCCAGCCCCGGCAAGCCGAGATCCAGAATCACCAGATCGAACTCTTCGGTGCGCAAGGCATTCAGGGCCTGCAGACCATCCTGCAGCCAGTCCACCGTATAGCCATCTGGTTTCAGGGCCAGCCGGATACCGGCGCCCAGTTCGGGTTCATCCTCTACCAGCAGAATCCGCATCCGCTCTGTTCCTGTTCTGTGTTAAAGCAGCTTATTCACCTGCGCCACGAATTGCAGGGCATTCAGTTCACCCTGCACCCGTGCACTGG
>JAEWQT010000113.1 GCA_023399105.1 Pseudomonadota bacterium
CATTATCTGAAGCGGCCCTACGAGCTGATTCCCAATACCCTGACGGCGATGCCGGAAATCCGCTACAGCGATGCCAATGGCAACGAGGTGGCGGCGGATTCCCCGGCGGTGGCCTTCAGTACCTATCACTTTGCCATTCAGCCCGGCATTGTGTATCAACCGCATCCGGCCTTTGCCCGTAATGAGCAGGGCGAGCCGGTGTACCGGTTTAAGAGTGCTGACGAGGCGCAGGCATTTTCCACCATCGCCGACTTTACCCACACCGGCACGCAGGAATTGCGCGCTGAGGATTACCTGTACCAGATCCGCCGTTTGGCCGATCCGAAACTACTGGCGCCATTACGCGGTTTGCTGAGCGAATACATCGTTGGCATGAAAGAATTTTCCGAGCAGGTTACAGCGGCGCGGGAGCAGCTGGAAGCCGAACAAGGCAAAGGCGCCTGGCTGGATTTACGCACCATTCCGTTTGCCGGACTGGAACAGCAAGGGCCGTACGAATTCAGCATTCGCTTACGCGGCAAATACCCGCAATTCAAATACTGGCTGGCATTCCATTTCTTTGCTCCCATTCCGGTGGAAGTGGATATTTTTTATCACCAGCCGGGGCTGGCGCAGCGCAATATTTCCCTCGACTGGTATCCGGTGGGCACTGGCCCATTCATGATGACGCGCAACAACCCCAACGAAGTGATTATTCTGGAGCGCAATCCGAATTTCCGCGCCGATTTTTACCCATCCGAGGGTGCAGAAGGTGATGCAGAAGCGGGTTTGCTGGCCGATGCCGGCAAGCCATTACCCCTGATCGACAAAGCGGTGTACCGGCTGGAAAAAGAAGCCATTCCGCTGTGGACCAAATTCATGCAGGGCTACTACGACCGCTCCGGTATCGGCAGCGACAGCTTTGATCAGGCAGTGCGCATCAGCGCCGATGGCATTGGCCTGAGCGACGACATGACCAGCCGTGGTGTGCGGCTGGAAAAAGAAGTGGTACTGGGTACCTATTATCTGGGCTTTAACATGCTCGATCCGGTGGTGGGCGACACCGGCACGGCGGCTGAACGCGCGCGTAAACGCAAGCTGCGGCAGGCCATTGCCATTGCCTACGACCAGTACGAAATGATCTCAATTTTTGCCAATGGCCGTGGCGAAGTGGCACAAGGACCGATTCCGCCGGGTATTTTCGGTTATCAGGAAGGCGAAGCCGGGATTAACCCGTATGTGTTTGATTGGGTAAACGGCAAGCCGCAGCGTAAACCGCTTGAGGTTGCCAAACAGCTGCTTGCTGACGCCGGTTATCCAGATGGGCGTCACGCCCGCACCGGTGAGCCATTGGTGCTGAATCTGGACACCACCACCGGCGGCAGTACCGCCATTCAGAACTGGATGATTCGTCAGTTCCGTAAGCTCGGTATTCAGCTGAATATCCGTGGTACCGATTACAACCGTTTTAAAGAAAAAATGTCGGCGGGTAATGCGCAGCTGTTTCAGTGGGGCTGGCTGGCCGACTATCCGGATGCCGAGAATTTCCTGTTTTTATTGCATGGGCCGAATGGCCAGGTAAAAACCGGCGGTAGCGGGGTGAACTCGGCCAACTACAACAACCCGGAATACAACCGCCTGTTCGATAAAATGCAGTTAATGGAAAACTCACCGGAGCGTCTGCAGATTATCCGTCGCATGCTGGATATTGTGCAGCGCGATACGCCCTGGGCATCCAGCTGGCATCCGCATTCTTATGTGCTGAATAACCAATGGGTGCGCAATACCAAGCCCCATGGCATCAGCAAAAGTGTGCTGAAGTATTACGCCGTTGATCCGGATTTACGCCAGCGGAAACAGCAGCAATGGAACCAGCCGGTGCTGTGGCCGCTGGGTCTGGTGCTGGTGGTGATATTGATTATTGTGGTGCCCGGTGTACTGGCCTGGCGTCGCCGTCAGCAACAACGTATTGCGGCCGCACGCCACTGAGGATTCCCGATGCTTGCTTATATTATCCGTCGCCTGGTGTACGCCATTCCGATTCTGATCGGGGTGAACCTGTTAACCTTCGCGTTGTTTTTTATGGTGAATACCCCCGACCAGATGGCGCGGGTGCAACTGGGTGACAAGCACGTTACCGAAGAGGCCATTCAGCAATGGAAAGCGCAGCGCGGTTATGACAAACCGCTGTTTCTGAATACCACTGAAGGCAGTCAGGGCGTTTTCACCGACACCATCTTTTTTGAAAAATCCGTGCGTTTGTTTGTGTTCGATTTTGGCCGCTCGGATGAAGGGCGCATGATCGGAGCGGATATTGTCCAGCGCATGTGGCCGAGCCTGGCGCTGGCCATTCCGACCTTTATTATCGGCATTGCGGTAAACATTGTGTTTGCGCTGTTTGTGGTGATGTTTCGTGCCACCGCCATTGATACCGCCGCCATGGTGCTGTGCGTGGCGTTGCTGTCGATATCCGGCATTTTCTACATTCTGGGTGGGCAGTATTTCTTTGCCAAACTCTGGCATCTGGTGCCGATTTCCGGCTATCTGGCCGGTGCCGATGCCTGGCGTTTCCTTATTCTGCCGGTGCTGATCGGCGTGATTGCCGGTATTGGTGGTGGTACCCGGTTATACCGCACGTTATTTCTGGAAGAAGCCAGCAAAGATTACGTACGTACTGCCCGCGCTAAAGGCATTTCTGAAACCGCGGTGTTGTTCCGCCACATTCTGCCCAACGGCTTAATTCCGATTTTAACCAGCGTGGTGGTGGTGATTCCGTCGTTATTTATGGGCAGCCTGCTGATGGAGTCTTTCTTCGGTATTCCGGGGTTGGGCAGTTATACGCTGGATGCTATTCAATCGCAGGATTTTGCCATTGTGCGCAGCATGGTGTTTTTAGGGTCTGTGCTGTACATCCTGGGCCTGATTCTGACCGATATTTCTTACACATTGGCTGATCCACGGGTGCGACTGTCATGATTGAAAACTGGCTCTCCGTTAAACCCGTTCTGCTGTGGAGCGATGTGCTGATTTATGTGCTGGTGCTGAGCATCGTGCTGTTCTTCCGCCATTTGCGCAAAAACCCATTATCACGGGCGCGCTGGCGCGCGGTGTTTGAGTCCCGCGCTGGTATGGCCTCCTTTGTGGTGATTTTATTTTATGTGCTGATTGCCTTGCTGGATTCCATTCATTACCGCGAACCCTTGCCGGCGGTGGATGAGCAGGAAGGCGTGCATTACAGCCAGGATGTGCGCAGTGTGCT
>JAEWQT010000213.1 GCA_023399105.1 Pseudomonadota bacterium
CTTCCAGCTTGTCGGTGGTACCGGTCAGCTGGATGGTGTACACGCTGGCAGAAACATCGACGATCTGGCCGCGGAAGATATCGGCCGTCCGTTTAATTTCAGCACGCTGCGCGCCCACTGCTTTTACCTTAATCAGCATCAGCTCACGCTCAATGTGCGGGCCTTCCGACAAATCGACCAATTTGACCACTTCAATCAGCTTGTTCAGCTGCTTGGTGATCTGCTCAATCTTACGGTCGTCGCCGTAGGTGGTCATGGTCAGACGGGACAGGGTTTTGTCCTCGGTCGGCGCCACGGTCAGGGTTTCGATGTTGTAGCCGCGTTGCGCAAACAAGCCGACAACCCGTGACAAAGCGCCCGGTTCGTTTTCCAGCAGAATCGAAATAATGTGTCTCATGATCAGGTCCGCTCCGTCTTGCTCAGCCACATATCGCGCATGGAACCTTGCGGCACCTGCATCGGATACACGTGTTCTTCGGGGTCAACAGCGACATCGAGGAACACCAGACGGTCATTGTATTTACCAAAGGTATCTTCCAGTGCCTGCGGCAGTTCATCGCGGGTTTCTACGCGGATGCCAACGTGGCCGTAAGCTTCAACCAGTTTGATGAAGTCCGGCAGCGATTCCATGTAAGAATGCGAGTGACGGCCTTCGTAGTTCATGTCCTGCCACTGACGCACCATGCCCAGTGAGCCGTTGTTCAGACACAGAATTTTCACCGGAATGCCGTACTGCAGACAGGTCGACAGCTCCTGAATGTTCATCTGAATGGAGCCTTCACCGGTGACGCACACCACCATTTCTTCCGGGAAGTTCATTTTAATGCCCATGGCGGCCGGGAAGCCGAAGCCCATGGTGCCCAGACCACCGGAGTTGATCCAGCGGTTCGGCTTGTCGAACTTGTAGTACTGGGCAGCAAACATCTGATGCTGGCCCACATCGGAAGTAACGTAAGCATCGCCTTTGGTGGCGGCCCACATGGCTTCAATCACTTCCTGCGGTTTCATCAGGCCGTTGTCATTTTTCTCATAACGCATGGCGTGACGCGGACGCCATTCGTTAATCTGCTTCCACCAGGCGGCAATGGCTTCGGCATCCGGCGTTTCCTTGCTTTCATCCAGCAAGGCCACCATTTCATCCAGTACGTTACCAACCGGGCCAACGATGGGCACATCGGCGACGATGGTTTTGGAAATGGACGACGGATCAATATCAATATGAATGATCTTGGCATCCGGGCAGAACTTGCTGGTGGCGTTGGTAACGCGATCATCGAAACGCGCGCCGATGGCAATAACCACATCAGCGTGGTGCATGGCCATGTTGGCTTCGTAAGTGCCGTGCATACCCAGCATGCCCAGGAAACGCTCGCCGGTACCCGGATAAGAGCCCAGGCCCATTAAGGTGTTGGTACAGGGAAAATTCAGACGATCCACCAGGGCGCGCAGTTTATCGGAGCTGCGATCCAGGATAACGCCGCCGCCGGCATAGATAATCGGACGCTTAGCGGCCAGCATTAATTCCACGGCTTTTTTGATCTGACCGGAATGGCCACGCTGCGGCGGTGTGTAAGAACGCAGTTTTACTTTCTGCGGATACACGTACTCATAGCGCTCGTTCGGCATGGTCATGTCTTTCGGAATATCGATCACCACCGGACCCGGACGGCCGGTGCTGGCGATATGGAAGGCCTTGGCAACGATTTCCGGAATGTCTTCCGGACGACGCACAGCAAAGCTGTGCTTCACGATGGGGCGCGACAGGCCCAGCATGTCGGTTTCCTGGAAGGCATCGTCGCCCACCAGATAGCTCATTACCTGGCCGGAAATCACGACCATGGGAATGGAGTCAGTATAAGCCGTGGCGATACCGGTAATGGTGTTGGTTGCACCCGGACCAGAGGTGACCATCACCACACCCGGCTTACCAGTCGCCCGAGCGTAGCCATCGGCCATGTGCGCAGCGGCCTGCTCGTGGCGCACCAGTACGTGTTTCACGGCACTTTGTTTGTACAGGGCATCATACACGTGCAGCAGAGAGCCGCCCGGATAACCATAAATATATTCAACGCCCGATTCATGCAGTGCACGAACCAACATTTCTCCGCCGGAAAGTAATTCCACCGTACTATCCTCTCTCACAGGCTCCCGCAGCGGGAGCGTGGGTAACTGAAATAAGTGTGATAGCGGGCCGCATCTGCTGTGCGTCCCGTTCAGGCTGGATGATTAACTCGTAGTTTCTCATCAGAATTCCGCGCCTGGTCGAGGCTGGCGGATCTGACCGGGGCAGAGGATAACTGCCCAGAGGCTGTTATTGACCGCAGCGGGGCACAGGGTGGCGGCGCAGGCTGTCGATCAAAAGCCCGGCAATTCTAGCATTTCCGACTTTGATGTCCAGCTGAATCCTTGACAAATCCGGCGCATTTAAGGAGCCTCAGCGCAATGATTTATTCATTGGATGAGTACCCGCTTATGCGCTCTGTTCTGTTGCTGATTACCGCCCTGTTATTGTTCGCCGCACCGGCTCAGGCTGAAAAAATTTACCGCTGGACCGACGCCGATGGACAGGTGCATTTTGGCAGCCAACCACCGCGGGAACGCAATCTGAAAGTGGAAAGTATTGAACTGCGGGTACCGCGCGGTGCCAGTCCGGCCAGCACGGTTCCGGCACAGCCCAAAGCAACTACCGAAGCCGGCCAGACTGAAGCCACCACGGGCAAACCGGTAGCCCTGCAGCCCAGCGTCAGCAAAGAACAGGCGGAAAAGAACTGTCAGCAGGCACGGGAATACAAGCAGGCGCTGAATGAAGCCGCCAACCGCCGCTTCCAGATGCCGGATGGCAGCTTCCGGCCGCTGACCAGTGCCGAACGGGCCGAGCAAAACAAAGACGTGGATGAGCTGATTCGCCAGTATTGCCGCTGATCAAACCGGGATTATAAGCGCCAGATCAGGCTGGCCTGACGGCCGGTAACGGCCTGACGACGATAGGAATAAAACTGCTGCGAATCACGAAAGGTGCAGTGCTCGCCGCCATGAATATGAACCACGCCGGCACGCTGCAGCTGTACGCGCGCCAGCTGGTATAAATCGGCAAAATAACGATCGCCCCGTCCGGGGTGGAAACAGTTTTCTGACGCCCAGGCAAAAGCCGCTTTCACCTCTGGCCCCACCTCAAAATACCCGGCACTGATGGCCGGCCCCAGATACACCAGCACCTGCTCAGGGG
>JAEWQT010000259.1 GCA_023399105.1 Pseudomonadota bacterium
ACGCAGCTGTATCTGAATGAGATCGGCTTTTCGCCATTGCTGTCGGCGGAAGAAGAAGTGCACTACGCCCGCCTGGCCCGTAAGGGGGATGAAATGGGGCGCCGGCGTATGATCGAAAGCAACCTGCGTCTGGTGGTTAAAATTTCCCGCCGTTATCTCAACCGTGGTTTGTCGTTGCTGGATCTGATTGAAGAAGGCAACCTCGGCCTGATCCGGGCGGTGGAAAAATTCGACCCGGAACGCGGCTTCCGCTTTTCTACTTACGCCACCTGGTGGATCCGGCAGACCATTGAACGGGCCATTATGAATCAGACCCGTACCATCCGGTTGCCGATTCATGTGGTAAAGGAACTGAACGTCTATCTGCGTGCGGCCCGTGAGCTGACGCAGAAGCTGGATCATGAACCCACCGCTGAAGAAATTGCCGCGCTGCTGGAAAAACCGGTCGAAGATGTGAAGCGTATGCTGAAACTGAACGAGCGGGTGACTTCCATCGATACTCCCATTGGGCCGTCATCGGATAAATCCTTGCTGGATACCATCGCGGATGAGCGCATTAATGACCCGCGGGTAGAGCTGCAGAACCAGGATATTCAGGAAAATCTGGCCCGCTGGATTGAAGAGCTGCCGGAGAAACAACGTGAAGTGCTGTCGCGCCGGTTTGGTTTGCGCGGCTATGAGACCAGCACGCTGGAAGATGTGGGCCGGGAAATTGGTTTAACCCGTGAGCGGGTGCGCCAGATTCAGGTCGAAGCGCTGAAACGTTTGCGCGAAATCATGGAAAAACAGGGCCTGAACGCCGCCACGTTGTTTGGTGATCTGTCCTGAAGATTGTTATGACGGAATCATTTGCCCAATAAAAAAGCTGCCGATGGCAGCTTTTTTATTGGTTTGAAGCCGGTTACCGGTTTCAGCGTTCCAGGTATTTCAGTTTGCCTTCCACGCCGTCCCATTCTTCAGCGTCGGGCAGGGCTTCTTTCTTCTCGGTAATGTTCGGCCACACTTCTGCCAGTTCGGCGTTCAGTTCAATGTACTCTTCCTGGCCGGCCGGGACTTCGTCTTCCGAGAAAATAGCACCCGCCGGACATTCCGGTTCACACAGGGCGCAGTCAATGCACTCGTCCGGATGAATCACCAGAAAATTCGGGCCTTCATAGAAACAATCAACCGGGCAAACTTCCACACAGTCGGTGTACTTACATTTAACGCAATTATCCGTCACGACGAATGTCATGTGAGCCTCTCTTTAAATCGCTGATCAACAGTGCAAGTCCCCGGTTCCTGGCAGGCAGCCTTAAAAGGCCGCCACCCGGGTGTCGTAAAAACCCTGCATTCTAGGGGTGCGCCGGGCCGGGGGCAAGGCGCGTTGTCAGAAGGAAAGGTTATGTGCTTAGAACAGAATCAGAGCCGTTACAGCATCTGTTTCAATTCATACAGCAGTTCTAACGCCTGACGCGGACTCAGATCATCCGGGCTGATGCCCGCTAAGCGTTCTTCCACCGCCGAGGGCAGCATGGCAAACAGATCATTCTGCTGTGGTGTCGCCGCGGTGCTGGCTGGCTTGCCGGGATGGCTCTGCAGTACCGCCACTGGCTGATGGTTGCCCTGTTCCAGCCTTTGCAACTGGGCCTTAGCGGCCTGAATGACCTTGGCTGGCACGCCGGCCAGTTGCGCCACTTGCAGGCCGTAACTCTGGCTGGCCGGGCCTTGTTCAACGGCGTGCAGAAAAATAATGCGCTCGTCGTGTTCGGTGGCTTTTAAATGCACGTTCACGACATTGCTGAACTGCTCCGGCAGCGCGGTCATTTCAAAATAATGGGTGGCAAACAGCGTGAAGGCGTTAATGCTCTGCGCCAGATGGGCGGCACTGGCCCAGGCCAGCGACAAGCCATCAAAGGTGCTGGTGCCACGCCCCACTTCGTCCATCAGCACCAGGCTTTGAGCGGTGGCGTTGTGCAGAATGTTGGCGGTTTCGGTCATTTCCACCATAAAGGTCGAACGGCCGCCGGCGACGTCATCCGAGGAACCCATACGGGTAAAAATCCGGTCGATCGGGCCCAGCTCACAGCGCTGCGCCGGCACATAGCTGCCGATATGCGCCAGCAGCACGATCAGGGCGACCTGACGCATGTAGGTGGATTTACCGCCCATATTGGGGCCGGTGATGATCTGCATATTGGTGCTGCCATCAAGGCGGGTGTCGTTGGCCACGAACGGGTCGGTGATCAGGTTTTCCACCACCGGATGGCGGCCCTGTTCAATATCCAGCACGGCGTCACCGGTTAATTGCGGCTGCACAAAGCGCAAGGTGTCGGCACGCTCGGCCAGGTTGCTGAGTACGTCCAGCTCGGCCAGTGCTGCCGCACAGACCTGCAATTCGACCAGCTCATCGGCCAGTGCCTGTACGATGTCGTCGTAGAGCATTTTCTCCCGGGTTAGGGCGCGGCTGCGCGCGCTTAAGGCTTTGTCTTCAAAGGTTTTCAGTTCCGGGGTAATAAAACGCTCGGCATTTTTTAAGGTCTGGCGGCGGATGTATTCCACCGGTGCGCTGTCGGCCTGGGCTTTGGAGATTTCAATGTAATAGCCATGCACGCGGTTGTAGCCGACTTTTAAGGTGCTTAAACCGGTGCGGGCTTTTTCCTGCTCTTCCAGTTTCACCAGATAATCGCCGGCGTTTTCGCTTAAACCACGCAGTTCGTCCAGCTCGGCATCGTAGCCTTCGGCAATCACACCACCATCGCGGATGACGACCGGCGGGTTCTCAATAATGGCTTTACGTAAGCGCTCGACCCAATGCGGAAATTCCACGGCCCGTTCCAGCAGGTTGCTGGCCAGCGTGCTGTCGAGGCGCTGCAGTTGCGCGCGGATGGCCGGCACCACGCTGAGGGCATCGCGCAGGCGGGCCAGATCCCGTGGGCGGGCTGAACCCAGCGCCACGCGGGATAAAATCCGTTCAACATCGCCCACCTGTTTCAGCGTGCTGTGCAGTTCTTCGGTAGCGTACTGTTCCTGCAATTGGGCAATTAGGCCCTGGCGCTGGCGCAGCAGATCGTGGTCGCGCAGCGGCCGGTTCAGCCAGCGCTTCAGCAGACGACTGCCCATGGCGGTGGCGGTTTTATCCATGATCCACGCCAGCGTGTGCTGGGTGTCGCCTTTCTGGTTGATGTCGATTTCCAGATTCCGGCGGCTGGCCGGGTCGATAATAATGGCGTCGTCGGGTTGTTCCACCTGCAGCGAGCGGATATGCGGCAGGCTGTTGCGCTGCGTGTCCTGGGCGTAATGCAGTAGCGCTCCGGCGGCGCGGATGGCGACGGTCATCTGCTCGCAACCAAAGCCACGCAGGTCGCGTGTTTTCAGCTGGGTGGTGAGCAGGCGCAACGCGGTGTCGCTTTCAAAATGCCAGGGCGCGAGGGGGCGGGCGCCTTGTCGTTCTGTCAGGCTGGCGGGCAGCAGCTGATCTTCGTTCAGCAGCAGTTCGGCCGGCCGCAGGCGTTCGATTTCCGCCAGCAGGGCTTCTTCACCATCGACCTCCAGTACCGAAAAACGCCCGGAGCTCAGCTCCAGCACCGCCAGACCATGACGCTGCTGCTGTGAGCACAACGCCACCAGCAGGTTGTCGCTTCGTTCGTCCAGAAAGGCTTCATCGGTGAGCGTGCCGGGGGTAATCACCCGCACCACTTTGCGCTCTACCGGCCCTTTGCTGGTGGCCGGGTCGCCGATCTGTTCGGCAATGGCCACCGAAACGCCGGCGCGCACCAGTTTGGCGATGTAGTTATCGGCGGAATGGTAGGGAATGCCCGCCATCGGAATGGGGGCGCCACCGCTCTGACCGCGGGCGGTTAAGGTAATATCGAGCAACTGGGCGGCCCGCTTGGCATCGTTATAAAACAGCTCGTAAAAATCGCCCATGCGGTAAAACAACAGCGTATCGGCGAACTCAGCCTTAATTTTCAGATACTGCTGCATCATCGGCGTGTGTTGGCTGTTGTCCTGACTCATGGGTAACGATCCTGACCGGCTGGGAGTGGGCGTGATAAAGTGAGGGCGGATTGTAGGGCATTCTGTGGGGATACTGAAATGACACCGGAATTACAGCCATTAATTGAAGCGCTGGCCGATATTCTGCAAAGCCGGGGGCTGCGCGTGGTGACGGCGGAATCCTGCACCGGCGGAGGTATTGCCAGTGCCTTAACCGATGTGGCCGGCAGCTCTGGCTGGTTTGAATGCGGTTTTGTTACTTACTCTAACGAAGCCAAAATCCGTTACCTGAATGTGCCACCGGGTATTATTGAGCAGCATGGTGCGGTCAGCGAGGAAACCGTGCGCGCGATGGTGATGGGTGCGGTGAACAACAGCCTTGGGGATGTGGCCGTGGCGGTCAGTGGTATTGCCGGCCCGGGCGGTGGTTCGCCAGAAAAACCGGTGGGGACGGTGTGGTTTGCCTGGGGCAACGGTGAACATCAGCTGGTGGAATGCTGTCATTTTCCCGGTAACCGCCAGCAGGTGCGGGCGCTGGCGGTGGTGCATGGCATTCAGGGGTTGTGCCGGTTTTTGGCTTGTTAAGGCTGCCTGATAAAAATCAGGCAAAAGAAGGGTTGGCGGCAGAAATAAGCTGTGCTTAAATACTGGTTAAATTTACAGTGCTTTGCTGTTGCCGCACTGGATACTGAAAACCACAGCGAAGTTCCCTGCTGATTACCTGAAGGACAGAGCGATGGACGCAAACAAACAGAAAGCCCTCGACGCAGCCCTGAGCCAGATCGAACGTCAGTTCGGTAAAGGCGCCATTATGAAAATGGGCGAACAGCCGCGCGAAGCCATTCCTGCTATTTCTACCGGCTCTCTGGGCTTGGATATTGCCCTTGGTATTGGTGGCCTGCCGATGGGCCGTATCGTGGAAATCTACGGCCCGGAAAGCTCCGGTAAAACCACCCTGTGTCTGTCGGCCATGGCCCAGGCGCAGAAAATGGGCAAAACCGTTGCCATTATCGACGCCGAACACGCCCTGGATCCGCTGTATGCCGAAAAGCTGGGTGTCGATCTGGATACACTGCTGGTGTCGCAGCCGGATACCGGTGAGCAGGCGCTGGAAATCTGTGACAGCCTGGTGCGCTCCGGTGCGGTGGACGTGATTGTGGTCGACTCCGTAGCGGCGCTGGTACCCAAGGCCGAAATTGAAGGCGAAATGGGTGACAGTCACGTTGGTCTGCAGGCCCGCTTAATGTCACAGGCGTTGCGTAAACTGACCGGTAACGTGAAAAACGCCAACTGTCTGGTGATCTTTATTAACCAGATCCGCATGAAAATTGGCGTGATGTTCGGCAGCCCGGAAACCACGACCGGTGGTAACGCTCTGAAATTCTACGCTTCGGTGCGTCTGGATATCCGTCGTACCGGCTCGGTGAAGCAGGGTGACGAAGTGGTGGGTAACGAAACCCGCGTTAAAGTCGTTAAAAACAAAGTATCGCCGCCGTTCAAACAGGCCGAATTCCAGATTATGTACGGCCAGGGTATTTACCACATGGGCGAAGTGATCGATCTGGGTGTTAAGTGTAACCTGGTGGATAAATCCGGTGCCTGGTACAGCTACAAGGGTGACAAGATCGGTCAGGGCAAAGCCAATGCGGCGCAATACCTGGACGAACATCCGGAACTGGCCAAAGAAATTGAAGACCAGATCCGTGCCCAGTTACTGACGGTGCCGGTGAAGGGCGGCGATATCGAAAGCGTGGTGGATGAAGAAGCGGAAGCCTGAGCCGCTGGATCGCGCCGGACTGCGGCAGGCAGTTATCGACCTGTTGTCGCGACGCGATTATTCCCGTCTGGAACTGCAGCGTAAGCTGCAGCCCAGAGCCGCCAGCGCTGACGATTTAACCGCCGTGCTGGACGATATGGCCGAACGGCGCTGGCAATCGGATGAACGTTTTACCGATGCCTTTCTGCACAGCCGCAGCGACCGTTATGGCCCGTTGCGGTTGACGCAGGAATTACAGCAAAAAGGCATCGCCAATGCCCGCACTGCGGTAGCCGCCCTGGATACCGACTGGCAGGAGCAGGCCGCGCAACTGGCGCAGCGCAAATTCTCCGGCGCCGACCTTACCGATATCAAACAAAAAGCGCGTATTTACCGGCATCTGGCTCAGCGTGGTTTCAATGCCGACCATATCCGCCATGCGCTGGAACAGCTGGCGGCTGCCGGCGATCAGCATAATCCTCTGTCTGACGATGAAATCAGCCCCGGCTGGGACTGATTTATTCCCGTAAAGAAAAGGCTTTTAGTGCAGTTTCAGCCGTGGCCGGATCACTTTGTTGATGTGTCCAACCAGGGTCAGCAGCAACGTATGCCAGTAACCGTGCAGGGCAATCTGGTGCAGACGGTATAACGACACATACACAATGCGCGCCAGCCGGCCTTCAATCATCATCGAGCCTTTGGTCAGGTTACCCATCAGGCTGCCGACCGTGCTGTAACGGCTGAGTGAGACCAGCGAGCCTTTATCACGATAGGTGAAGGTGGGCAGTGGTTGTTGTTTCAGATGGGCCTGCAAGGCCAGATACAAATGGCTGGCTTGCTGATGAGCGGCTTGAGCACGCGGTGGCACGGGTTTGCCATCCTGCAGTACACAGGCGCAATCCCCCATGGCAAAAATTGCCGGGTCGTTGGTTTGCAGACTGGGGTTAACCACCAGTTGGTTGGCGCGATTGGTTTCCAGCCCCAGGTTGGTTAAGAACCCCTGCGCCCGAACCCCGGCCGCCCATACCCGCATCCGCGCCGGAATGATCTGGCCGTCTTTGGTGTGAAAACCCTGTTCCGATACTTCCGTCACCATGGTCTGGGTATGAACAGTAACGCCCAGATTTTCCAGTTCGCGTTTGGCCGAGGCGGATAAGCGCGGTGGCAGAGCCGGCAGAATGCGCTCGCCGGCTTCGATCAGATGCACCCGCAGGTTACCGGGGTTCAGTTTTTCTTCACCATAGCTCACCAGAACTTCAGCGGTGTTGTACAACTCGGCCGATAATTCCACGCCGGTAGCACCGGCGCCGACAATGCCGATATCCAGCCCGGCCGGTTCCGCGCTGCCGGCGTTGGCGCGCAGAAATTCGCGTAATAAGGTCTGGTGAAAGCGTTCGGCCTGACGGCGGTTATCGAGAAAGAAGCAATGTTCCTGCGCCCCGGGCGTACCAAAATCGTTGGTAATGCTGCCGATGGCGATCACCAGGGTGTCGTAACCGATGCGCCGTTCCGGCACCAGTACGTCGCCTTGTTCGTCTTTAATGGCGGCCAGTACCACTTCTTTCTGCTCGCGGTCGAGGTGGCGCATGCGTCCCAGCTGGAAATGAAAGCCGTGGCGGCGGCCGTGAGCCAGGTAGTTCAGTTCGTCGATGCCGGAATCCAGTGCACCGGTCGCCACTTCATGCAACAGGGGTTTCCACAGGTGAGTGGTGTTGGCGTCAATCAGTTCGATCTGCGCTTTACCGCGGCGACCCAGTTTACGGCCCAGGCGGGTGGCGAGTTCGAGGCCGCCTGCGCCACCGCCGACAATTACA
>JAEWQT010000014.1 GCA_023399105.1 Pseudomonadota bacterium
GGTAATGTTGATCATGCCGGCCAGGGCGTTGGCACCAAAACGGGTGCCTTGCGGACCGCGCAGTATTTCCACCTGCTGCACATCGAATAAGGTGGCGGCGGCACCGAGGCCGGTCATGTCGATGCCATCAATCAGCAAACCCACCGAGGGGTTCACCGGGTCAATAAACTGGCTGCGTTCACCGATGCCACGGATCTGGTAGTAACGGCCACGCGAGGAACCGGCAGAAAAGTTCACGTTGGGCGCAAAGCTTAAAATCTGTTCCAGATGCTCAGCCGAGCGGGCTTCGATCTGCTCGCTGTCCACTACCGTCACGGCTTCGGGCAGCTGCTGCACATCGGTGTTGCGGAAGTCGGCGGTTACGGTCTGAGTGCCCAGATTAACGGCGTCAGCGGCATGGGTGGCCAGTGGTGTGAGCAGTGCCAGCAAGGCGGCAGAGGTTTTTTTCATCGGGGTTAATCCTTAAGAAATACTAAAGAAAAACCCGGTTACGTGCGTAGGGGCGGACTGCGCCGCCTCTCGATTGTGATGCCCAGCCAGCGGTTTCCGGCAGCATTGTGCGCGGAATAACAGCCCGACTGCGCCCCCATTCCTACGCCGGTACTAACCGGATCAGGTTCTAGGGGTTCACCGTTGTGCGGCCATTAGGCCGACAGCAACTCTGGTATCTCAGGCCGGGTTTAACAGCACCGGCCACCCCCTGGGACGGGGCCATAATACGCTTTTCGGCGCTAAATGAAACCTGCTGCCAAAGTGGCAGCAGGAATTACCCTTCCTGACAATAAAAGCGCTTGAAAATGGCGTAAAAATCACCATTCTTGCACTCAGAAAAATGGGCAAAAAACCCACCCCTGAATCATACAAACGAGGTAACGCAGATGATGCGGATTATTTTATTCCTGGCCACTAACCTGGCGGTGGTGCTGGTGGCCAGTATTACGCTGTCGCTGCTGGGCGTGGGCAGTTATCACGCCCAGGGCGGCCAGCTGGATATGGCCAATCTGATGGTGTTCTGTCTGGTGTTCGGTATGGCCGGCTCGCTGGTGTCGCTGTTCCTGTCCAAGTGGATGGCGAAGAAATCCATGAACGTGCAGATCATCGACCGCCCGCATAATGCCGGTGAGCAATGGCTGTTAAGCACGGTAAAAGAACTGTCGGAAAAGGCCGGTATCGGTATGCCGGAAGTGGGTATTTTCAGCTCGGCATCGCCCAACGCGTTTGCCACCGGCTGGAACCGCAATAACGCGCTGGTCGCCGTGTCGACCGGCTTGCTGCAGCGTATGGATAAAGATCAGGTGAAGGCGGTACTGGGCCATGAAATCGGCCACGTCGCCAACGGCGATATGATTACCCTGACCCTGATTCAGGGCGTGGTAAACGCCTTTGTGATGTTCTTCGCCCGTATCATCGGTAACTTTGTTGACCGCGCCATTCTGAAAAACGAAAGCGACAGCCCCGGCATCGCGTTCTATGTGGCGACCATTGCGGCGGAAATTGTGCTGGGCATTCTGGCCTCAACCATCGTGGCCTGGTTCAGCCGTCGTCGTGAGTTCCGTGCCGATCAGGCCGGTGCCGAGCTGGTCAGTCCGGCCGCTATGATCAGTGCGCTGGCGGCTCTGCAGCAAACCTACGATCAGCCCAGTGAGTTGAACGGTGAGCTGGTGGCCTTCGGTATTGGCGGTGAGGGTAAGTTCTCGGCGCTGTTCTCTACCCACCCGCCGCTGGAGCGTCGTATCCAGGCGCTGCGCGAGCGTTACAGCCGTTAACCTGATGCCCGCGTAACATGAGCGCACCATGGCATATATGCGTCATTTACATTACTGAAATGTAATTATTGCCAGCGCGGCTCCGGCAGCGCTGGCAATTCTCCCTGCGCCAGTTGTTGCGCCCGTTCCGGCGCGACGCCCAGCGAGCGCAATACCAGCTCTGCACAATCGCTGCCGGCATCGCGCCAGGTACGCACTCCTTGCCGCACCAGATAAATCGCCCCCAGCACCGAGCTGCCGATCATGGTGATTACGCCCGACAGCTGATCGGTGCGCACCTGATAATGGCCGCGCTGAATGCCGTCCAGCAACAGCTGCACCGGCGCCCCGGCTCCCAACCGGCGTAACGCTGGGCTGGTAAAGCCAAAGCGGCTGATAAATTGGCCCCAGGCCGGTTCTTCATGGGCGCGTTTGATGTACAGACGGATGGCGGTGGCCAGCCGGCTGTCGCTGTCGTGGCTGTGACGGAAGCTTTGCACGATGCGCTGATTCATTTCCTGCGTCAGGGCTTCGGATACCTGCTCAAACAGGGTTTCGACCGAATCGACATGGTTGTACACCGTGCCACGGGCTACGCCGGCCTGTTCGGCCAGTTCCCGCACGCTGACCTGGGTAACGCCTTTTTCAGCAAACAGGCACAGCGCGGCGCGATAAATACGACGTTGCGCCGGGGTTAAGCCAGGGTGTGTCATGGTTCGCTCCTCAACGGCAACAGAGTGCCAGCCACCGGGCATGAATGGTGTTAACAAAGGTGATCAGCGGACAGTTTCTTATGACACTGCCTCAGGGGCAGTTTGTTGGCTGCCGGGGCTGTTTAACCCCGGCGGAAAGAGCGGCGATTCTAGCACAGTGCTGGTCGTCCCGGCAGCACTGCGACGGCGCAGGTTATTCTGCTGCGCAGCAGACAGCGGTTAACGGTTCAGCATCTGCACCAGTACCTGCAGGTCGTCCATGCGGGCGAGCAGGTTGGTGGTGGCTTCCTCTACCTTGTCGGCGGTCAGGCCCAGCGTATCCAGCAGATAGTCTTCTGTTTGCTCGGACGGGCCATCCCCAAACCCATGCCGGCGCAGGCTGCGCGTGGCAATGTAGAGCAGGCGCGCGTATTCAGCGTGCTCGCCTTCATAGAACGGGTTGTGTTGTTGGCGCACCGCTACGATCAGTTCATCCGGCATGCGCCATTGTTGCAGCAAACAGCCGGAAATCTGTTCCCGGGTCAGCCCCAGCAGATGCCGTTCCACGTACATACGGTTGATGTGGGGGTTGGCTTCGATGTGGCGGTTCACCAGGGTGAACTGCGGCGGGAACACATGGCCCAGAACCAGAAAACCGAAGTTGTGCAGCAGGCCACAGAGATAAGCCAGCCCCTGATTCGGACGTAAGCGGGTGGGAATCTGCCGTACCAGCTCGGTACACAGGCTGGCCGTCACCACCGATTGCTGCCAGTAAGGGGCGTAACCGTGGGGGCCTTCTTTCGGTACCGATAAGCTGCGCCCCAGCGATAACCCCAGTGCCAGGTTGATGACCAGATCAAACCCCAGTACCCGGATCACGGCTTCTTCAATGCTTTTGATTTCGGTGCGGGTGCCGTAGTAAGGGGAACGCGCCCAGCTCATCACCTGGGCGGCCATGCCCGGATCCAGTTCAATGGTCTTGGCCAGTGAGCTGGTATCGGCATTGGGGTCGACCCGCAGTTCAATGATGCGGCGCGCCGTTTCCGGCAGCGGTGGTAAATCCAGGGTTTCGTTCAGGCGTTGTCTGATGCGCAGTGGGGTGAACTGTTTGAGCGCAGCGTGCACATCATCCAGATCCTTATGGGCATCCTGATAATGAATGTCGGTGTGCAGGGTGGCGGTGTAATCACCGATGCGGGAGCGGGTAATTAGGGTGCGGAACTGTTCCATCGGCAATTTCAGCCATTCCTCACCACTGCCGGACACAATAAAAAGTTCCTGCTGTTCCAGCAGATGGCTGTCGATCAGGCTTTCGATACCGGTTACCTGCGGCAGGGCCGGAAAGGCTGTCAGGCCGTGCTGACGCTTCAGCTTATCCAGTTCGGCGCCGGACAATGCCGTAAATTGTCGTCCCAGCTGATGCGCCAGTTGGTTCAGGTCGAGCATGCGGTTGCCGGGAATCACCACCTGCACCTGGCCGATGGTGTCTTTCAGAAACACGACATTGGCGACCTTGGCGGAATAGGAGGCCGGAGGATTACTCTGCATAAGCTGGAACAGTTCCTGATCGTCGGTCAGTTGATATTTGATGTGCCAGTCATCCAGCACTTTCAGTACGGTGGCAGGAATGGCCATGGTGACATCCGTTGGCAATGAAATAAGAGGGGCTGATTATAGCCATAAGCGGCTGGCACTTGCGCAGATTTACATCACACACTGGCAAAGCGTTCGGCGTCACCCAACCAGCGCTGAATCAGGGGTTCGACCGTGTGCGGGTGCTGCGTCCACAGCTGCTGTGCCATGTCGCGTACCTGCGGTAACAGCTCGCCGTCACGCTGCAGATCGGCCACGCGCAGCATTTGTAACCCGGTCTGGCGGGTGCCCAGTAATTCGCCCGGGCCACGAATGGCCAGGTCCTGTTCGGCGATGTAAAAACCGTCCTGACTGTCGCGCAGCACCTGCAGGCGTTGCTTGCTGGTGAACGACAGCGGCGACTTGTACAACAGCACACAATGGCTTTTGGCCGCACCGCGTCCGACCCGGCCACGCAATTGGTGCAGCTGGGCTAATCCGAGGCGCTCGGGGTTTTCGATAATCATCAGGCTGGCGTTGGGCACGTCCACGCCCACTTCAATGACGGTGGTGGCGACCAGTAAATCCAGCTCGTGCGCTTTGAAGCGCGCCATCACGTCGGCTTTTTCTGCGGCTTTCATGCGGCCATGCACCATCCCGACGCGCAGATGCGGCAGCGCGGCGGTGAGTTCCTGCGCGGTATTTTCGGCGGCCTGACATTGTAGCGCTTCGCTTTCTTCAATCAGGGTACAGACCCAATACGCCTGTGCGCCTTCGCCGCCTTGTTCTGGCCGGGCACAGGCATTGTTGACCCGCTCAATAACTTCGTGACGGCGCTGATCGGAAATGGCCACCGTGGTAATGGGGCTGCGGCCGGGCGGTAGTTCATCAATCACCGAGGTATCCAGATCGGCGTAAGCGCTCATGGCCAGGGTACGCGGAATGGGGGTGGCAGTCATGATCAGCTGATGCGGGGCCAGATTGTGGTGTGCGCCTTTTTCGCGCAGAGCCAGACGCTGGTGCACGCCGAAGCGGTGCTGTTCGTCGATAATCACCAGCCCCAGCCGGGCAAAGTGCACGTCGTCCTGAAACAGCGCGTGGGTGCCGACCACCAGTTGCGCGGCGCCGCTGGCAATGTCCTGCAGTGACCGCTCGCGGGCTTTGCCTTTGACCTTGCCGGCCAGCCAGCCGACCTGAATTCCGAGCGGGTTAAACCAGCCACTGAGGTTATTGAAATGTTGCTCGGCCAGAATCTCGGTGGGTGCCATTAACGCGACCTGATAACCGCATTCGAGAGCATCACAGGCAGCCAGTGCCGCCACTAAGGTTTTGCCAGAACCGACATCACCCTGCACCAGCCGCAGCATGGGGTAGGGTTGCTGCAGGTCCTGTTCAATTTCCGCCACTACCCGGCTCTGTGCGTTGGTGGGCGTGAAGGGCAGATTGGCCAGCAGAGCTTGTTGCAGCTGTTTGGCGCTGTGAATGGCCGGCGCGGCATCGGCCTGTACCTGGGCGCGTAATTTGTGCAGCGACAGCTGATGCGCCAGCAGCTCTTCCAGAATCAGTCGCCGCTGGGCCGGATGCTGACCACTTTCCATCAGTTCCAGCCGGGTATCGCGCGGCGGGTTATGCAGAAACAGCAGCGCGTCTTTTAAGGTCGGCAGCCGCCATTCTTGCAGCCATTGCGGTGGCAGCAGATCGGTCAGCTCCACCTGGTCGGCGGCCAGCAGCGTGAGTGCCTGTTCGTGCAGCAATCGTAAGCGTTGCTGGCTGATGCCGTCGGTGGCCGGATACACCGGCGTCAGGCTGGGTTCGAGGTCGGCGTCCAATCCGTCGTCGAGAATATTGTATTCCGGGTGGTAGAGTTCCAGCCCGCTGGCGCCACGGCGCGGCTCGCCGTAGCAGCGTACGAGGGCGCCGGTGCGGAACTGATTCTTTTGCGCGGCATTGAAATGGTAGAAACGCAGGTTCACCAGCCCGGTGTGATCCTGCACTTTTACCAGCAGGCTGCGGCGTTTACCGAATAAGACGCTGGCGCCGCGCACTTCGCCCTGAATCACCGCCGGCCGCATTGGCTGCACCATACCGATGGGGGTAATGCGGCTGCGGTCTTCGTAACGGAAGGGCAGGTGAAAGAACAGATCCGTTAAGGTGCGGATCTGCAGCTTCTGCTCCAGCTGTTCGGCCAGCTTGGGGCCGACGCCTTTCAGTTCGGTAATGCGGCTGACTTTGGCCACGCCCCTGCCTTAATGTTTGCTGTCGGGTTTGGGTTGCAGCCGGCACTGGCGCGCCGTGCTCAGCAACAGGTCAATCGCCTGACCGCGCGGGAAACTGGCCCGCCAGGCCAGTGCCACAGTACGGAACGGCGCCGGTGAGCGGAACGGGCGGGTGGTCACCAGGGTCTGATCCAGGTTGCTGACTGCCGATTCCGGCAATACGGTAATGCCCAGCCCGGTGGCGACCATGTGTTTCAGGGTTTCCAGCGAGCTGCCTTCCAGCACGCTGCCCAGCCGCGTATGGTGCTTGCGCGCCAGCGCCGGGCAATGTTCAAACACCTGGTCGCGGAAGCAGTGGCCTTCACCCAGCATCAGTAAGTCTTCGTCAGCCAGCTGTTCCGGATCGATGGCGTCCTGTTTGCTCCAGGGGTGATTTTTTGGCAATACCACC
>JAEWQT010000036.1 GCA_023399105.1 Pseudomonadota bacterium
GCCCAGGATTACCGCAGTGGCCGTATTCTGATGATGGCATGGATGAACCGCGAAGCATTAGAGCTGACGGTTACCGAAAACCGCGCCATTTATTATTCGCGCTCGCGCAAAAAATTATGGCGCAAAGGCGAAGAATCCGGTCATGTGCAAAAGCTGCACGAAGTGCGTCTGGATTGCGACGCTGATGTGATCGTACTGCAGGTAGAACAGATCGGTGGCATCGCCTGTCATACCGGCCGTGAAAGCTGCTTTTACCAGGTCTGGCGGGATGGCGAATGGGTGACTGTTGACCTCGTTCTGAAAGACCCGAAAGACATTTATTAATGCTGAATTAACATAACTGAAACAGATATGAGCGATATACTCTCCGCCCTCGGCGATATTCTGGAACAACGTAAGGAGGCTGCGGCCGATTCATCCTACGTCTCCAGCCTGTATCACAAAGGGTTGAATAAAATTCTGGAAAAAATCGGTGAAGAAGCCACCGAAACGATCATTGCTGCCAAAGATGCTGAACTCAGTGGTGATAATTCCGATGTTATTTATGAAACTGCTGACCTGTGGTTTCACAGTCTGGTGGCACTGGCCAAGCTGGGTGAGCGCCCGGAAGCGGTGCTGAACGAACTGGCGCGCCGGTTTAATATGTCGGGGCTGGAAGAAAAAGCCTCACGCCAGCCGGAATAACAACAGCGGCAGCAATCTGCCCTATCTGCATAAGAGGAAAACACCATGCTCAGCGGTATCAGTATCTGGCAACTGCTTATTATTCTGGCCATTGTCATCATGATTTTCGGCACCAAAAAACTCCGCAACCTGGGCGGTGATTTAGGCGGTGCCATCAAAAACTTCAAAGGCGCTATGAACAGCGATAAAGAAGACGACAAAACCGCTGACCCGGCCAAACCGCTGGAGCATCAGGCCGGTGACAAAGCGTCTGGCGAAACAAAAGACGCCGAGTTTAAAACCACCACCCAGGAACACGATAAACGCTGATGTTCGATATCGGTTTTCTGGAGTTATTGGTCTGCGCCATTCTGGCCCTGCTGGTACTGGGGCCGGAGCGGCTGCCCAAAGCCGCCCGTACGGCCGGCTTGCTGCTGGGTAAAGTGCGGCGCTCGCTCAATAATATGCAGGACGAACTGGAACGGCAGGTACGCACCGAAGAATTACGGGAAAAACTGAAAGATCCCTACGCCACCTTTATCGATACCCCAGCTGCCCCACCGGCACCAACCGATGCTGGTGCGGCTGAGCAGAACCCGGCCCTGCCGGAGACAACGGACAACCATTCCGGTAAACCCCCACTATGAGCACTGATCAGGCCCAACCCTTAGTCGCCCATCTGATTGAGCTGCGCAACCGCCTGCTGAAAGCGGTGCTGTTGGTGCTGGTGATTTTTCTGAGCTTGTTTTATTTCGCCAACGATATGTACCTGATTCTGGTACAACCGCTGTCCGATTTATTACCCAGCACCGGCAATATGATCGCCACCGGCGTGGTTGCGCCTTTTCTGGTGCCGTTCAAAATGACCTTTGTACTGTCGGTACTGCTGGCGGTACCTTTTATTCTGCACCAGATCTGGGCCTTTATTTCCCCCGGCCTGTACCAGCACGAAAAACGCTTCGCCATCCCGTTGCTGCTCAGCAGTATTGCACTGTTTTACCTCGGTATCGCCTTCGCCTATTTCCTGGTGTTGCCATTGGCATTCGGATTTTTTACGGCAGCAGGCCCGGAGGGCATTTCCTACCTACCGGATATCAGCAATATTCTGGATTTTATTCTGAAAGTCTTTTTTGCTTTCGGCATTGCCTTTGAAATCCCGATTGCCACCTTTTTATTGGTCCTCAGCGGCATTACCAGCGTTGAATCATTAACCGAAAAGCGTCCTTATATTTTTGTTGGCTGCTTCGTGGTCGGCATGCTGGTTACCCCACCCGATGTGATTTCCCAGACCGTACTGGCGGTACCCATGTGGCTGCTGTTTGAAGCCGGCGTGCTGGCGGCGCGGCTGGTGAAAAAACCGGTTCAACAGGACTGAATACAAAACCTCTCTGACAGCTAAAAGGATTTTTCGATGCTGTTAATCGCGCAGATTATTACCACGTTTTTATTACTGTTCTGGCCGCTGCTGTTTATGATGTCGCCCATGGCATTTGATGCACCCGGGTCGGAGAATAACCGCAGCCATGTCATCGGGATGATGGTATTTCTGTGCTACCCCATTCCCCTGTGTGCGGCCTACTGGATAATGGGTGGCGAGTTATGGGGTATTTCCGGCCGGACTCTGACCTTAATCACCAGCGTTGTTATTATTCTGGCGTTAACCCTGTTCGGTTACGGCAGCCTGCTGAAAAATGCATTGAACGGTATTGCCAGCAGCGGATATTCCGTAGCCAAAGGACAGGTTTTTTATAACGCCAATCTGATTGAAAATGCTGATGCCGGCAGTTTTACCGTACTGGCACCCCAGCATTTACGCGGCGGTTATGCCAAAGATCAGCACCGCGTCTATTACCGTGGTCAGATCATCGTTAATGCCGACCCAAAGAGCTTCCGTCCGTTCGATGACGGACAGGAATACTGGGCCGATCAGCAGGCGGTTTATCTGGAGGGACAGGCCATTAACGGTGCCACGCCCGCAGGATTTTCGCGCTTGCCCGATGCCTGGCATAACGCCACCGATTTTGCCGTGCAACAAGACGCCGGACAGAGCACTCTGTATTACCGGACAACACCCATCGGGCCGGTCGAGGCCGCCGAAATGGTGGTGCTATGGCCGCACATCGCCCGCGATAACCAACGCATTTATTCTGAGGCCAGCGTCATTCTGCCCATGGCCGATGCCGCCACCTTTGAGTTGCTGCCGGAGAGTAACGAATACGGCCGTGATCAGCAGGCGGTATATGACCTGCTGGGCGATCGCTCCGGTGTCATTCATGGCGCCGATCCGGCCAGCATAGAGGTATTAGCGCGCGGCTATCTGAAGGATCAGCATCGTGTGTATCACCGTCAGGGGTATGAGCCGACACGGGTTCTGGAAGGCGCCGACAGCGCCAGTTTTGAGGTTACCGGCTGGGATGAGACAACCAACGCCGATGCCCGCGATGCTCATTCTTTATATATGAACGGACAACGCGTCGCTGCGCGTCCTCCAGCAGCCGAATAACCCCCTATCCATCAGAACAATGGCATAAAAAAAGGGCAGCCGATGCTGCCCTTTCTGATGCGCAAAACCGCGATAATCAGCCGCGTTCAACCGCCAGTGCCACACCCATACCACCACCGATACACAGGGTAGCCAGGCCTTTTTTCGCATCCCGGCGCATCATTTCATGCAACAGGGTCACGAAAATACGGCAACCGGACGCCCCAATCGGGTGACCAATGGCAATGGCGCCACCGTTGACGTTGATTTTATCGGCATCCCAGTTCAGGCCTTTGTTCACCGACAGCGCCTGTACGGCAAAGGCTTCGTTGGCTTCGATCAAATCCAGATCGGCCACGCTCCAGCCGGCTTTTTCCAGGCACTTTTTAGTCGCCGGCACCGGGCCGGTACCCATGATTTTCGGGTCCACACCGGCACTGGCGTAAGCCTTAATGGTACCCAGAATCGGCAGGCCCAGCGCTTCCGCTTTGGCCCGGCTGGCCAGCATCACCGCAGCGGCGCCGTCATTCAGTGAGGAAGCATTACCAGCGGTCACGCAGCCGTCTTTTTTGAACGCCGGGCGCATGGCGGCCAGCTTTTCTGCGGTGGTTCCGGCACGCGGGTTTTCGTCGGTATCGAACACCAGCGGGTCACCTTTGCGCTGCGGAATCAGCACCGGGGTGATTTCGTCTTTGAACTTGCCCGCCGCAATAGCAGCCAGGGCTTTTTCCTGTGACGCAGCGGCAAAAGCATCCTGCTCTTCGCGGCTGATGCTGTACTCTTCGGCGATATTCTCAGCCGTGATACCCATGTGGTAATCGTTGAAGGCATCCCACAGACCATCGCTGATCATGGTGTCCACCATATTCCAGTTACCCATGCGCTGACCATTGCGGGAGTTCGGCAAGGCGTGCGGGGCATTGGACATGGATTCCTGACCACCGGCAATAACGATATCAGCATCACCGCTCTTGATGGCCTGCGCCGCCAGATGCAGGGCTTTCAGACCAGAACCACAGACTTTGTTAATGGTCATGGCGGGTACGGTAACCGGCAGGCCGGCCTTAATCACCGACTGACGGGCCGGGTTCTGTCCACTGGCAGCGGTTAATACCTGGCCCATCAGCACTTCATCGACGTCGGCCGGATTAATACCGGTTTTATCCAGCAACGAACGGATAACCGCAGCGCCCAGATCAACCGCACTGAGACTGGCCAGCGAGCCACCAAAAGAACCAACAGCGGTACGGGTAGCCGCCACAATCACTACATCAGTCATGGAAATTCTCCGTGAGCAAAAGGACCTGAACAGACTGGCACACGACAGGTGACCGGTTGATGACGCCCGGCGCCGTTTCAGGCAAAAGGTATGAGGCTTGTCCGCATTGTCCAGCCATGGCCGGCTGCGGAGGGCGCGCATTATAACGCAAGACGCGCCAGCGCGGGGGCCGCGCAACTACGACGAAAGTCGGTTACAAATTGCCGTCGGTACGATCCAGGCGGCCAATATCCAGTACCGGCGAGGCATCGATATGCTGCGCATCCATCATATAGGCCACCCGCTCCAGCGCACTGAGAATCATGGTCTGCTCCCAGTCATGCAGATCCTGAAACTGCTGCACAAAGCTTTCCTGCAGGGGTTTCGGAGCATTCAGAAGCACCGCATTGGCGGCATCGGTCAGGTACACATACACCTTACGTTTATCACTGCTGCCACGTTCACGCTTTACCAGCGCGCGTTTTTCCAGCCGGTCAATAATGGTGGTGACAGTCGCTTGCGACAAGCTGACCCGCTGGGCAACTTCGCCCACAGTCAGTTCAGTGTGCTGCCGCAACAATTGCAGAATCAGCAGCTGCGGCGAGGTCAGACCGGATACTTTGCTTAGCTGGCGTGAATGCAGATCGGTGGCGCGGATAATACGGCGCAAGGCCACCAGCACTTCATCGTAACGGTTCATCGGAAATTCCAGAAAATCAGGCATGGCGCGCAGTGTAACATCATTAGGGGCCTAAACATCAGCAAGACGGATTTCGTAAGGGCTTCTGTACGTTCGCCAGCCGCTCATCACCGCCCAAAGCGCCGTTGTCGAAACAGCAAAGGCCGCTCAAACACACCGCTCTGACCATGCACGCATATTCCATGCCGGGAATGCCCAAAAAGTGCTTAGGGTTGTAAATACTTTTTCAGCCTGTTAAATTATTTAGCACTCTAAGCAATTACAGAAGCCGTAATGACGGCATGCCGGCCCAAAAAACCTGCCAGCATCTCATCGGTACGCGGTTTCTGCGACAGGAATGACTAGCGACACACTGGATAGAACAGAAAAAACCAATACAGATCAAAGCATTACCTTCCGAATCCCCGACGCTACCGACGGCAGCGATGTTTATAAGCTGATCAGTCGTTGCCAACCGCTCGACACCAACTCCATGTACTGCAACCTGCTGCAGTGTTCTCATTTTGCTGAAACCGCCGTTGCCGCCGACATGAACGGCGAACTGGTCGGTTTTATCTCTGGCTATCGTCTGCCGCAGCAACCCGACACATTGTTTGTGTGGCAGGTGGCGGTGGATAAAAAAGCCCGCGGTCAGGGGCTGGCTGTACGCATGCTGAATGAACTGCTGCAGCGTCACCGTCATGCGGTCAATCATCTGCACACCAGCATCACCCCCGGCAACGAGGCGTCGTGGAATACCTTCCGCCGCCTGGCCAACAACCTTGGCGCACCACTGAACATCAGCACCCTGTTCGATAAAGAGCAACATTTTAAACAGGCTCACGACAGCGAAA
>JAEWQT010000109.1 GCA_023399105.1 Pseudomonadota bacterium
TTACCGGCAAACGCCCGTAGGTGTTCATGATGGCCTGCATGAAAAATTCCTCGTAAACACAAAAAGGCAGCCTTGGCTGCCCCGGAAGGGGAAGCATCATACGAGAGCCAAAAAGCTTTGTAAAACCCCTGCTTTGGTGCGGGTTCGTCAGCTCCAGTGGCAGGGGTTCAGTCGGAGTTGCTGTCGTCGCCGAGATCGTCCGACGGCTGGCTGACATCGACCAGAAAACGGCCGGCGATGGCTTTACGGCCAATCAGCATGGGGTATTTCATGCTGCCCCGGTTGCTCAGGCTGATCTCTATCGGCCAGAGACTGCCGGCAACGGCGAGCGTGGTGCGGATGATATAGCGGCTGCTGCGCTGGCCGTTGGAGCTGGCAATAATACGCCGCGCCACCACGGGGGCTTCGCAAACCTGATTGATGGTGTGATGGTCGTTATCAAACTGCACATGAAAACGTACCCAGCGTTCACCGTCACGTTTAAAGGGTTCGATATGATCGGCGTGCAGACTGCTGGTGCAGGCGCCAGTGTCAACTTTGGCATAGCAAGCTATGCCAAAGTTTGGCATGGTGATGTGCTCAATATAGCCGAGTACAGGCTTAGTCATCACTGTCGATGCTGTCGGAACCCGATCCTTCAACCGCCGCTGAAGAGGCCGTGAAGTAGATCTGTTTACGACGTAATGAGCTCAGGTACAGCGACCAGGTTTTTTCAATATCAGAGGTTGCTTTCTCTTTGCCCTGACAGACGGCGACGAAGCGTTCTTCTTCCGCAGTTTGAGGTTGGCGGCTGCCCTCATGCAGGGCCTTCATCGCTGCACCTTTGCTTTCCAGCAGTTGCGCCTGGGCGCGGGTGAAATCACCGGAGCGCTGGAAACCATGCGGATAATTACGGTCGTCAAAAAACTTTTTTTGGCAGGCAAAACTCTGCACTTGGCTATTGTCCATTCTGCACCTACTATCCCCAGAGGTAATTTTGGGCGGAGTATGGTCAGCCAGGATTCACCGGTAAAACAAAAAAATCTTATCGTAACGAACATATTTATTGGTCGAAATGGACACTGAACTGCTCAAAACTTTTATGGAGGTATCCCGCACCCGACACTTTGGCCGGGCCGCAGAAAACCTCTATCTGACCCAGTCGGCGGTCAGCTTCCGTGTACGCCAGCTGGAAAGCCTGTTAGGTGTCGAACTGTTCTCTCGTCAGCGTAATAACATCCAGCTAACCCCGGCCGGTGAAAAGCTGATGCCGCTGGCAGAAAGCAGTGTGTTACTGGAGCAGCGCATTCGCCAGGAAGTGGCCATGGCGGAAGGACGGCAGCAACAGATGTCGATTGGCGCCACGCCCAATTTATGGGATGCACTGCTGCAGCAGCATCTCAGTTTGTTTATGAGTTCATCTCCTGGTATCGGCCTGACGGCGTTGTCGCACAGCGGCGGCAATCTGGTTCGGCAGATTATTGAGCGCACGCTCGATCTGGCGTTTGTGTTTGATGCCCCCAAAGTGGATGAACTGACAACGATCGAGGTTATGCAGGTGCCCTTATATCTGGTGTCTACCCAACCGTGCAGCAGCTGGGAGCAAGCCTTTGAGCATAATTATGTGATGGTCGATTGGGGGACATCCTTCCAGATGCAACATGCTCAGGAATTTCGCAGCGGTCGTGCTCCGGTATTGCATACCAACACCGGTCGTATCGCTCTGGATTGTATTCTCAGTAATGGCGGCGCGGCTTATCTGCCGCCTACGTTGGTTCAGAGTGCGATAGAACAGGGCGCTTTGCATGTCGTGACTGCCGCTCCTGTGATCAAGCGTACCGTCTATGCCAGCTATCACGCCACCAGTGGCCGTGAAGAGCTTATTAATAAGGTGATTGACCAGATTACGACCGGCACACCGGGTCCGGCGGGAGATTTATTGTGAGCAATGTTCCCGCCTGGCGGATGCAGGAGCCGGGTGCGCCTGAGGTCTTAGAGCTATCTGTTTGCCGGTTGGAAAAACCTACTGGCCAGCAGGTTTTGATACGGGTCGAAGCTGCCGGCTTTAATCCGATTGATACCAAAATACGTGCCGGTATCGCCGCTATCGCTCCGGAGAGTGGCGTATTGGGGGTTGATGTCAGTGGAATTATTGAAGCCGTCGGAGATGTCGTCAGCGGTTTTCGCCCTGGCGATGCGGTGTATGGCTGTGCCGGTGGTGTGCGTGGACACGCTGGCGCCCTGGCGCAGTATATGTTGGCGGATGCGCGGTTATTGGCTAAAGCACCCAAGAGCATCCCGCTGGCTCAGGCGGCCGGTTTGCCGGTACCGTCATTAACCGCGCTGGCATTGCGCCGGCGACTGAATCTTCAGTCCCAGGATGAGCTCTGTGTGCTGGGCGGTTCGGGGGCGGTGGGGCAAATGGTCATTCAGCTGGCCCGCCAGACCGGTTGCCGGGTGGTTGGCAGCGCCGGATCTGATGCACGCTTACAATTAATTCGTCAGGCCGGTGCCCAGGCTTGTCTGCATCATGAGGTCAGCGCGCTGGCCCGCAGCTTTCCGAAAGTGGTGGATACCTTTGGTGGGTCGGCATTGCAGCAGGCATTGCAACTGGCCGCGCCGGGTGGACAGGTGGCAACGATTAACGCCCGGGGGCAGCATGAACTGGGACTGGCGCATGCCAAGAGTCTGACGCTGCACGCCATCTTTATTCTGTTGCCGCTGTTAAATAACGATGGTCGTGAAGGCCTCGGGCGGGATTTGACGGAGATCGCCACGGCCATTGACAGCGGTACTATACGCCCGTTACCGGTTAACATGCTGCCCATGTCGCAGGTGGTTAACGTGCACCGTGATTACGAAGCCGGCCTGTTGCAGAAAAAAACGGTACTGCTGGCCGACTTCTGATCCTGCCTAATCAATACCCAGCAGTTTGTGGGTTTGTAAGCTCAGCTTCCATTGCGGATGAGCCAGGCAATAAGCCACGGCTTCCGCCGTGTGGTTCTGGCTTAAGCCCGCATTGGCTGCCTGCAAACGGTCACTGGTCAACAGCTGTGGGCGATAATCGGCCAGTGGCTGCAGATAAAAGTGCCGGGCGGTGAAGTGACGGAAACGCTCAGGTGGTGCTTCCGGTTGTGGAAATACCAGCTTCAGCTCATCGCATTCAGTCAGGACGATCTCCGATGCGCCCTTGGGGCTGACGCACAACCAATCAATACCGGCTGGCGCCGCTAAAGTGCCATTAGTTTCCACGCCAATACTGAAACCTGCGGTATGCAGTTGTTCTATTAAAGACTCATCCAGCTGCAGCAGTGGCTCACCGCCGGTACAGACCACATAGGGTTCGCCCTGAGATATGTCCGGCCACAGGCCGGCAATAAGAGCGGTCAGTTCTGCACCGCTGTACAGGCCACCGTTCTGACCGTCCGTGCCAATAAAGTCCGTATCGCAGAAATTACAGATAGCGCCGGCCCGGCTGTCTTCGCGACCATTCCACAGATTGCACTTGCTGAAGCGGCAAAAGACCGCCGGGCGGCCAGCCTGTGCACCTTCGCCTTGCAGGGTATAAAAAGCTTCTTTTACCCGGTAGGTTTTGGCTCCACTCATCTGGATGCCTCATAGGGCAAAGGATCGGTGGCGTTATTCGCGGCAAAGGCTTCCAGTCGTTCAACGCAGGATCCGCATTTGCCGCAGGCTTTTTCCCGGCCGTTGTAACAGGTCCAGGAGTGGCTGTAATCCAGGCCCATGCTTAAGCCATCGGCCAGAATCTCAGCCTTGTCGCTGTTCAGATAAGGGGTGACGATATCCACTGGTTCGTAGTTGGCCAGCTTGGCTACTTTATTCATAGC
>JAEWQT010000176.1 GCA_023399105.1 Pseudomonadota bacterium
GCGCATCAGTGCCTGCAGGCATTTGCTGCTGAACGTATGAATCAGTATCAGGAACAGCGCGACTTCCCGGCGCTGGACGCCACCAGTCGCTTGTCGCCTTATCTGGCCATCGGTTTATTGTCACCACGCCAATGTCTGCATACTGCGCTGCTGCTGAACGACGGGCTGCAAACCGGTGGCAAGCCCGGCATCGACAGCTGGATTAACGAACTGGTGTGGCGGGAATTTTACCGGCATTTATTGGTGGCCTTTCCCGACCTGTGCAAGCACAAAGCCTTTCGCCCGGAAACCGAAGCCGTGCCGTGGCGCACGCACGCCGAAAACTTTGCCGCCTGGTGTGAAGGCAAAACCGGCTACCCCATTGTCGATGCCGCGCAACGCCAGCTGCGTGAAGAAGGCTGGATGCACAACCGCCTGCGCATGATCAGTGCCATGTTTTTAACCAAACACCTGCTGATTGATTGGCGTAAAGGCGAAGCGTTTTTTAATTATTGGCTTATGGATGCCGATCTGGCTTCCAACAATGGCGGCTGGCAGTGGAGTGCCTCCACCGGTGCCGACGGTGCTCCCTACTTCCGTATTTTCAACCCGACCAGCCAATCGCAGAAATTTGACCCGCAAGGGGAATTTATTGGCCGCTATGTGCCGGAACTGTTGCCTCTGACTGCAAAGAATCGTCATGAGCCTGATTCTTTTCAACGGCGGCAATGTCACTATCCGGAAGCTATTGTCGAGCATAAATTTGCCCGTCAGCGTGCCCTCAATGCGTTTAAAAACAGTCTGAACCTGTCGCCGGTGATGGCCGACAGCGGAGAAAGCAGTAATGAATAAAAACGCCATGCCAGAACCCACCGCCAACCGCAACCTGATGCGCAATATTCTGCGCTGGTTTGACTCCTGGGCCGGGGCCGATGAAGAACTGACCAGCACCGAATTTAACTGGGTACGGGTGTTGCCGTTTATTGCCCTGCACCTGGCCTGTCTGGCGGCCTTATTTATCGACGTCAGCACCACCGCCATTGTGGTTTGCTTAGGCTTATTCTGGTTGCGTTTGTTTGCCATTACTGCGTTTTATCACCGCTATTTTTCCCACCGGTCGTATAAAACCAATCGCTTCTGGCAATTTATTTTCGCCCTGCTCGGCAATATGTCGGCGCAGCGTGGCCCGCTGTGGTGGGCGGCCCATCACCGTGCTCATCATCAGCATGCCGATACCGCAGAAGACTTACATTCGCCGGTACAGCGCGGGTTCTGGTGGAGCCATGTCGGCTGGTTTACCTGCGATGCCTCGTTCCGCACACAATTACACCGCATTAAAGATTTTGCCAAATTTCCGGAACTGCGCTGGCTGGACCGCTACGATGCCTTTGCGCCAGCCTTATTAGTGGCATTGCTGTATGGCGGCGGCGAATTACTGGCGCATTATCAGCCGCAACTGAACACCAATGGCGTGCAGCTGGTAATCTGGGGGTTCTTTATTTCCACCGTCATGCTGTTTCACGCCACCGTCACCATTAACTCGCTCGGGCATATCTGGGGCAGTAAACGCTTTAACACCAACGATGAAAGCCGTAACAACCCCTTTCTAGCCCTGCTGACCCTGGGCGAAGGCTGGCACAACAACCACCACCGCTGGGCCGTGTCCTGCCGGCAGGGGTTTTACTGGTGGGAACTGGATATTACCTGGCTGATTCTGAAAGCCATGAGCTGGGTCGGCATTGTGCGGGAACTGAATCCGGTTCCGGCCCATGTGCTGGCCGAAGGCCGTTCACAACAAAAACAAGGCAACCAAAATAATGAACAGCAGCGTTAATAACGAAGGGTTTCAGCAGCTGTATCATAAGCTGAACCGCAGCAATGTCAGCGATGAATTGCTGGGCACCTGCTATGCCCCGCACGTACAGTTTACTGACCCCTTTCATCAGGTGCGGGGCTTGCCCAACCTGACCGATTATTTCGCGGCGCTGTACAGCAATGTGGAAGAGATTCAGTTTGAATTTCACCACAGCCTGCAACAAGGCCAGATCAGCAATGTGCGCTGGACCATGACCTTCCGTCATCCGCGCATTAACGCTGGACAACCCGTCAGTGTTGAAGGCTGCAGTGAACTGCACTGGCAAGACGGTTTCATTATTGCCCAGCGCGATTTTTTTGATGCCGGCGCCATGCTCTATGAACACCTGCCGCTGTTGGGCTGGGCCATCCGCAAACTGAAGGAGCGTATGCAATGAAAACACTGCCGCTCAAAGAACAGATTATCTGGCTGACCGGCGCCTCCAGCGGTATTGGTGCTGCCTTGATTCCGGCCCTGCAAAGCCGCTGCAAGCATCTGATTATTACCGCCCGCAACGCCGATGCCCTGAGCGCGCTGGCCAATGGTTACAGCAATGTGACGGTGCAGACAGCGGACATTACCAACGAGCAACAACTGCAACAGGTGGCGAATTACATCGGCGATCAGTTTGGCCGTATCGATACCTTAATTGCCAACGCCGGCACCTGCGAATACGTGGATGTAAAAACATTTAATACTGGGTTGTTCCGCCGTGTCATGGACACCAATTTTATGGGGCTGGTGTACACCGTCGCCGCAGCCCTGCCCTGGCTGCGCCAGAGTCAGCGGGGTTATCTGGTCGGTATGAGCAGCAGCGTCACCTGGCTGGCCATGCCCCGGGCGCAGGCCTATGGCGCCAGCAAAGCCGCGACCCGGCATTTTCTTGAGGCGATGCGTGCTGATTTATGGCATGAAGGCATGGATGTATCGGTTATTTCACCCGGGTTTGTACAAACCCCGCTGACCGACCGTAACGATTTCCCCATGCCCGGCCGCATCAGTGCCGAACAGGCGGCGCTGACCATTATCAGCGGGCTGGAAAAACGCCGTTTTGATATTCATTTTCCCAAGCGTTTTACCTGGGTATTACAGCTGCTCGGCGCTCTGCCCGCCGCGATACGCTTGCGCATTACCCGGGCCATGTCACGCACCGACACCCCAACTTCATCCTCCGGAGACAAACACTGATGAAAGAAAAAATCGCCATTATCGGTTCCGGCATTTCCGGCCTTACCTGCGCCTGGTTATTGCGAGACCGTTACGATGTTCATCTGTATGAAGCCGGGGATTATCTTGGGGGGCATACGCAAACCACCGATGTTGAAGCCGGCGGTAAAATTTTCCCGGTTAATACCGGTTTTATTGTGTACAACGACTGGACCTATCCGAATTTCATTAAACTGATGGAACGCCTGGGGGTGGCCACCGAAGCCTCCGATATGAGCTTCAGTGTTAAATGTGAACAAACCGGCATGGAATACAACGGCCATACGCTGGATACCCTGTTTGCCAAGCGCAGCAATATTTTTAATCCACGTTTTTTATGGATGATTCGCGACATTCTGCGTTTCAACAAAGAGACCCGGGCCGAACTGGCCGCCGATGCGGTTAACCCGGCGGAAACACTGGGGCATTACTTAGCGCGTAAGAATTACAGCGATTATTTCCGTCGTTATTACATTATTCCGATGGGCGCGGCGATCTGGTCAGCCAGTGAAGCCATGATGATGGATTTTCCGCTGTATTTTTTCCTGCGCTTTTTTAACAACCACGGCATGCTGAGTGTCGACGAACGGCCGCAATGGCGGGTGGTCAGCCGTGGTTCTCGCTCTTATGTGGAACGTATGCAGCAAGATCTGCCCATCAGCCAGATTTATCTGAACACCGCTGTTAACCGGGTTGAACGCAGCGCCGACCATGTCACGCTGTATTCCGCCCGCGGCGCCGAACAGTACAGCCAGGTTATTTTTGCCTGCCACAGCGATCAGGCTCTGGCCATGCTGGCGCACCCGACAACGGCTGAGCAGGCCATTCTGGGCGCCATTCCTTACAAAGATAACGACGTGGTGCTGCATACCGACAGCTCGGTATTACCACAACGTAAAAAAGCCTGGGCCAGCTGGAATTACCATATTGGCCATAAACAGCAAGACACCGTCGCCGTTACTTATTACATGAATCGGCTGCAGAACTTCCATGATGCGCCGGTGGATTTCTGCGTCACCCTGAATAAATCCATGGATATTGACGACAGCAAAATCATCCGTCGTTTTAATTACGCCCATCCGGTCTTTACCCTGGAAGGCGTGGCAGCGCAGCAGCGTCATGGCGATATCAGCGGCCATAACCGCAGTCATTTCTGTGGCGCTTACTGGTTTAATGGTTTCCACGAAGACGGCGTGCGCAGCGCCCTGCGCGTGACCGAAGCACTGGGAGTCGCGCTGTGACCATCCGCCACAGCGCCCTCTATACCGGCACCTTACGGCACCGCCGTTTTGCGCCGGTACAGAATACTCTGCAATACCGGGTGTATATGGTGCTGCTTGATCTGGATGAAACCGACGCGGTTATGCAGTTACACCCGCTGTGGCGCAGTCGCCCGGGCTGGTTGTCCTGGGCGCAATTCCGCCGCAGCGATTATTTTGCCGGCCAGCAACCGCAGCAGGAAACGGCGGCGCAGTTAAAACAGGCCGTTATTAACGCCTTTGCTGCTGAGTTAGCAGAAACCGTCGTACGCGTTGAACTGCTCACCAACCTGCGCTATTTCGGTTATGTGGTAAACCCGGTCAGTTTTTATTACGGCTACCGAGCCGATGGTACGCTGGCCGGCATTCTGGCGGAAATTACCAACACCCCCTGGGATGAGCGTTTTCATTACACCTTAAGCAGCACCACCGGCAATGCACTGGCGGCACCCGCGGTAAGGCCGCAACGCACACTGAACCTGACCACCGGCAACGCCTACGAATACGCCTTCAGCAAACACTTTCATGTCTCGCCCTTTAATCCGCTGGCCATGAATTATCACTGGGTTATTCAGCAACCCGCAGAGCAGCTGCGGATACACATGGATACGCTGAACCAGAACGAAAATAACCGCAAAGATTTCGACGCCACCCTGGTATTAGACCGCCTGCCTTTTACCCGCGCCAATATGACCCGCGTGTTGTGGCAATACCCCTTTATGACGTTCAAAGTTGTCTGGGGCATTTACTGGAATGCGCTGAAATTGTGGCTGAAACGTTCGCCGTTTTATGACCATCCCGGTCATGCGTCACCGCACCGGCCTTACCCCGATAATAACTCGTTATCCGTACCCGCCCGACCGGGCAAGGAGCACCCGCAATGAAAACCATCACCGCCGCTCTGCCAGCCATGCACTGGTTGGATAAAATCTGCCGTTCAGCATTATTCCGCACGCTGGAAAAACTGCACACCGGTTGTGTACAGGTACAGGAAGGCAATGAGGTGCAGTCATTCGGCCAGCCGGATGCCACCAGCTTTACCGCCCGCATTGTGATTCACGACAGCGAGGCCTATCGCAACATCGCCCTCAGCGGCAGTGTCGGCGCCGGTGAATCCTATATGACCGGTGACTGGAGCAGCCCCGATTTGCCGCTGCTAATCCGCGTACTGGCGCGCAATAAAGATGTGGTCGACAGCATTGATGGTGGTCTGGCCAATATCGGTAAATTGTTTTTGCAGGGCTTCCATTATCTTAACCGTAATACCGAAAAAGGCTCACGCCGCAACATCGCTGCCCATTACGACCTGGGCAACGATATGTTCGAATTATTTCTCGACCCCACCATGATGTACTCCAGTGGTATTTTTCCGTCGGCGACCGCCAGCATGGAAGAAGCCTCAGTCTATAAACTGGATCGCATCTGCCAGAAACTGCGCCTGAATGCTGACGACCACCTGCTGGAAATCGGTACCGGCTGGGGCAGCATGGCCATTCACGCGGCCAAATATTATGGCTGCCGGGTAACCACCACCACCATTTCCGAACAACAGTACGCCTGGGCCGAACGCCGGGTTAAAGAAGAAGGCCTGCAGGATAAAATCACCCTGCTGAAACAGGATTACCGCCTGCTGGAAGGCCAGTACGACAAACTGGTTTCCATTGAAATGATCGAAGCGGTCGGCCATCAGTTTCTGGATACCTACACCGCCACCATCAGCCGTTTATTAAAAGACGACGGCATTGCCCTGCTGCAGGCCATTACCATTGATGACCAGCGTTACGAACAGGCCAAAACCGAAGTGGATTTTATTAAGCGTTATATTTTCCCCGGCAGTTTTATTCCCTGCGTAACGGCCATCAGCCTGTCGTTTGCCCGCGCCAGCGATATGAAAATGATCCATCTGGAAGACATTACCCCACACTACGCCCGCACACTGGCGGCCTGGCGCGAACGCTTCCTGCACAATCAGGAAAAAATCAAAGCCCTGGGTTATGACGACACCTTTATCCGCCTGTGGGACTTTTACTTTGCCTATTGCGAAGGCGGTTTTGCCGAGCGCGTAATCGGCGATGTACAGGTTATTTTTGCCAAACCCATGAACCGCCGCGAGCCTTTACTGGGCGCCATGGAGTAACCCATGCAGAAACTGGCCCTGCCCCTCAATGTAATCGGTTTCCAGTTATGCTGGATTGCCTGCGTGGTGGGCGGCAACAGCTGGGCCGTGCCGGTTTGCGCGGCATTTTTTGTCTTGCACTGGCAAGTGCTGAAACCTGGTGAACCGCTGCTGCTGACCGCCTTTGCCCTTACTGGCGTGCTGTTTGATACCGCGCTTTATAAAGCCGGTCTGCTCAGTTTCCCCGGTCACGATGCCTGGTTTATTCCCTTGTGGTTAATGCTGCTGTGGCTGGCCTTTGCCTGCA
>JAEWQT010000192.1 GCA_023399105.1 Pseudomonadota bacterium
AAGTCTTCACCGGCCTGCAGACGCTGATACAGCTGGTGAATCTGGCGTTCGGCGTCGCTGGCATCGCGCAGTTCGTTCGGGCGCAGCAGGATATGGCGGGTTTTGGTCTGGGTAATCAGCTGGGTGCTGCCGCCGCGTTTGTCTTTCAGCTGAATAATATGGAAGCCGCCGCTGGCACTGATGGGGTCGGAGATTTCACCGACCTGCAGTTTGGGGGCAACATCGGCAAACAAACCGGGCAGCTGGGTTTCTTTGCGCCAGCCTAAATCGCCGCCTTCCAGTGCCGTGCGGCTGCTGGATTCGGCCATCGCCAGCTGGCGGAAGTCGGCGCCGTTACGCAGTTTACGGACGATCTCGGTGGCTTTCTTTTCGGCTGCTTTCAGATCCGCCGGGGTGGCGTTATCGGGGGTGGCGATCAGAATATGGCCCAGCTGGTATTCCGCCGATGAGGCCATTTTGCCCAGCTCAGAGGCCAGGAAGTAATCGACGTCCTGATCGGTAATCTGAATACGCTCGCCCACTTGGAAGCGCTGTACGCGGGAAATGCGCATTTCATCCAGAATCTGCTGGCGCGCCAGCGCAAAAGAAATGCCTTCGGCTTCCATGGCCTCACGGAACTGCGGCAGGGTCATATTGTTCTGGCTGGCAATGCGCGCCATGGCTTCGTTCAGCTGCGCATCGCTGATGCGCACGCCACCGCGTTCGGCCATTTGCAGCTGGATGCTTTCGATGATCATGCGCTCCAGCACCTGGCTTTCCAGCGCCGTCTGTGGCGGCAGCGTGCCGCCACGGTTTTGCTGGCGTACCAGCTCGACACGTTGCTGCAGTTCTGAGGCCATAATGATGTCGTCATCCACCACCGCAATCACCTGGTCCAGCAGCACCGGTTCGGCCTGAGTGAATGTCGTGCCGAGGGCGACCAGGCCGCCGAGTAACAAAGTTTTAATAGTCATGATATTGCCGTCTTGAGTATCCGGGGATGCTGTCGCTGATGAGTTTGTCGGAACTGCCGCCCATGCTGCCCAGCCCTTTCAGCTGAATGTTAATCAGGAAGCCGTACCGTTTTTCGGTGCTGGCGGTCCGGTCGGTATCGGTCAGCTGGTTAGAGCTTTCGCGGTAGGTAACCTGTACCCGCCAGCAGCAGTTCTGGTATTCCAGCCCGGCCAGTGATTCCAGCACCGGGCTGCTGGGAATTTTTTGCGGATCGTTGGTTTCGTAGTCGCGCTTATCGTACAGGACGCGGCCGATCACCGCCCAGCGATCGTTCAGGGCCCAGAACAGGCCGGCATCGATCTGGTCGCTGCTGACCTCGTCCCGGCTTTCGGCCAGGTTCCAGGTTTTGGTGATGTTACGGGCCAGGTTCACCATGCGGTTGTTGTGCTCATAGCGCAGACCAAAGCGATTTTGCAGCGCATATTCTTCATACGGGTCCCATTCCAGCGTGGAGTAGACCGACAGGCGTTCATTGGGGTTCCATTCGGCTTCGGTCAGCAGGCTGGAGGTGGTGCGGGTGTCTGACAGCGGGATATTGGTGCCGGTCAGCTGAGTGCGGCGTTCGCCGCGATAATTGATTTGCCCGGCGCTGAAACGGAACTGCTCCAGCCCGTCGTCGCGGATAAAACGGGTGGTAAGACCGGCGCTGACCTGATTCAGGTCGGCCAGACGGTCGCCGCCGGTAAAGCGCTCGCCGGTAAACAGGCTGGCGTAGGTGACGGTGATGGCGGCACTGTCGAAATTCGGGATCAGGTTCTGATCGTCCTGATAGGGGCTGCGCACCCAGAAAATGCGCGGCTCCAGGGTTTGCTGGTAACCGGTGCCGAACAGGCTCAGGTCGCGCTCAAAGAACAGCCCGGCATCGACGCTGTAGCGGGGCGCGCTGAGGGTGCGGTCGAGGTCAACGTCCGGATTCAGGGTGTCGTCGGCGTTGGTCAGTTTATAACTGCGATAGCGGTATTCCAGCGCCGGAGTTAAAAAGCCGAACGGCCACTCCATGGGGTAAGACAGGCGGGTGTCCGACAGCAGGCGGTCGCCGTTGAGGGCGTTGAAACCGGTTAAGGTAGCATCGGCTCCGTTCACGCGGTCTTCGTCTTTGCGGGTAAAGCGGGTGAATTGCAGATCCTGCTGCAGCTGCAGGGCGTTCAGGCGCAGCGGCTGGTAGTTCAGGTTCAGCTGCGGTAAGCGGCTGTAGGGGCGCGCGGCCAGGCCAATGAGCGGATCAATGGTCTGGAAACTTTCGCCGGTAAGATCAAAGTGCCAGTCGTTGTGGTCCCACAGAATTTCACCGCGCCGCGGCAGGTGCGTGGTGCGGTCAACCGACGCGGTGGGCGCCATATCGTTCAGGTATTCGTCGTCACTGAGGTTGTTGTACACCCAGCGATGCTGCCAGCCATTGCCGAATTTACCCTCTTGCTGGTAATTCACCAGCCAGCGCTTTTCCTGTTCGGTTTCGTCTTTGCCCAGCACGGCGTAGTTCAGCTCGCCCTCACCGAACCAGCGGGTTTTATGGCGGAACTGGGTTTCCATAATGGTGCCACGGTCGGCCACATAGTGCGGCGTGAAGGTGGCATCCAGATTGGGGGCAATGTTCCAGTAAAACGGCACCTGAATGTCTTCGGCCTGCAGCTTGCCGTTAATGGCAAAACTGGGGTCGAGGAAACCGGTCATGCGCTGATCACCGATCGGGAAGCGGTAATACGGAATGTACAGCACCGGTACTTCGGCAATGCGCAGACGCGTGTGCCAGGCGCTGCCGTAGCCTTTTTCCTGATTCAGATGCAGCTCACCGGCAGCAATATCCCAGTCGTTATGGCCGGGTTCACAAAAGGTAAAGGTGGCGCCGCGCAGATTCACTACACCGTTGCCGGCCGATTCAATTTCGGCGGCGCTGCCACGGATATGCCGCGCCGGCAGAGAATACTCCGCCGTACTGACCAGCATACGGCCGCTGGTCTGATCCAGGCTGGCCTGCTCACCCTGTAACACCAGCTGAGGCGTGGTGACCCCGACCTGACCACGGAATTCCCCATAAGACCGGCTCTGAAACCAGCGCGCTGACTGGCTGCGGACAATACGGTCCTGCTGCTGCAGTACCACGTCACCCAACAATTCGATATTGCCGTCTTTGTCGCTGATGGATTGGTCGGCCTCGGCTTCGGATAAATCGCCGGGCAGCGGCGTAATGGCCGGAATACGGTAGGCGCCGCTGCAGAATTCCGGCAGGGCTTGTTGTTCTTCCGGGGTTAACTGGTCGCGCTCGTACCAGCTCAGCGGCGTGCTGTTCAGCGCCCCGGCCTGAGCCGCCGGCAGCCCAGCCAACAGCCCGGAACAAACCGCAATAAAAGACGTAAGGCGCTGAAATGTCTGGCAAAATTGTGTCATGACTGGCTGTAGCGCCTATCCATAATGAGTGTGGTATCTTAACAGCAAAACCCCTGCACAGAGCAGAGTTGCCGCCACGGCGGCCAATTTTAGAACGACTAACCCAGAGAGGCCAGCATGGATCAGCGTCGGGAAGATCTCGCGCAATGGGCTGTGGCGATGATTCGCCAGCACGCCGACTTTGATGTGACCGCAAAAATGGACATGGTATCCGGCGATGCCAGTTTTCGCCGCTACTTCCGTCTGCATTGTTTAAACCACAGCTGGATTGCCGTTGATGCACCGGCCGATAAAGAAGATAACCCGCGCTTTGTGGCCATCGCCAAAGCCTGGCGTGACCACGAAGTGGCCGTGCCGAAGGTAATCGCCCACGACTTTGAGCGTGGCTTTATGCTGCTGGAAGACTTTGGTGACCAGCTGCTATGGCCGGCGCTGCACGCCGATGGCCTGAGCGACAAAGACCTGGCGGATCTGTACGGGCAGGCCATCACCCAGCTGTTACACATTCAGCAACTGCCGACCGACAACCTGCCGCCGTACGATGCCGGCTTGCTGGATCGCGAAATGGCGTTGTTCCGCGACTGGTTGTGCCAGCAGCTGCTGGGCATGGCGCTGAGCGATGCCGAGCAGGATATGCTGCGCCACACCTTTGCACTGCTGCAGGCCAGCGCGCTGGCACAGCCGGTGGTGGCGGTGCACCGCGATTATCATTCCCGCAACCTGATGCTGCGCCCCGATGGCTCACTGGGGGTAATCGATTTTCAGGATGCGGTGGCCGGTCCCGTCACTTACGATCTGGTGTCGCTGCTGCGTGATTGTTATGTACGCTGGCCGGCCACCTTGGTGGACGAACTGGCGGCGCTGTACTGGGAACAGGCCCGTCCACAGGGCATTTACCTGGGTGATTGGGCGCAGTTCCGCCGCGACTTTGACTGGATGGGCCTGCAACGGCATTTAAAAGCCGCCGGTATTTTTGCCCGCCTGCATCTGCGCGACGGTAAAAGCGGCTATCTGGCGGATATTCCCAATACCTGCCAATACCTGCTGGATATCAGTGCCCGTTATGAGGAACTGGCGGAGTTCAACCGCTGGTTGCAGCAGCGCTTCATGCCTTTGCTGGCCGACTTACCGGTGCCGGCGGAGCCGCACATTCGCGACAGCAGCGCTGAATGAAAGCCATGATTCTGGCCGCCGGTCGCGGCACCCGCATGGCGCCGCTGACCGACCATTGCCCTAAGCCGCTGCTGCCGCTGGCGGGTAAGCCTTTAATCGTGCATCACATTGAAAAGCTGGTGGCGGCGGGCATTACTGACATAGTGATTAACCACGCCTGGCTGGGGGAGCAAATCGAAACCACGCTGGGTGACGGTATCCGTTATGGGGCGCGCCTGCAGTATTCGCCGGAATCACAAGCGCTGGAAACCGGCGGCGGTATTCTGCAGGCCTTGCCGTTATTGGGGAACGAGCCGTTTTTTCTGGTTAATGGCGATGTCTGGACGGGCTGGGATTATCAGGGCGTCACTGATATTCAGCTGAGGGATGACCTGGGCCGCTTATGGTTGGTACAAAATCCGGCTCACAACCCCGGTGGCGATTTTATTCTGCAGCAGAGCCGGGTCCTGAACCCGGCCACGGCGGTGGATGCACCCCGCTTAACCTTCAGCGGCCTCAGTGTGCTGCACCCGCAGCTGCTGGCCGGTTGTGAACCGGGTGCTTTCCCGCTGGCGCCGCTGCTGCGGCGGGCGATGGATCATCAACGTATGGCCGGTGCGCTGCTGGAACAACCCTGGGTGGACGTCGGTACACCGCAACGGCTGCAGCAGCTGGAGCAGCTGCTGCAAGCAAGGCAAGGTTCAGCCCTATGAAAATCTGGTTCGGAAAAATCTTCGGCGCCATCGTCGGGTTACTCAGCGGCGGCCCTTTTGGCTTGCTGGTCGGCGCCTTTGCCGGACACTTGCTGGATAACGCGCTGGTCAGGGTGTTGTCGGGTGGCGTAACAGCGGCTGCGGGTAAGGGTGATCAGCGCGAAGTGCAGCAGGTCTTCTACCGCGCCACCTTCCGGTTTATGGGCCGGCTGGCCAAGGCCGACGGCCGCGTCAGCGAACAGGAAATTGATGCCGCCAGCCAGATTATGGCGCAGATGGGCTTAACCGGTGCTCAGCGCCAGAGCGCCATCCGCTTCTTTACCGAAGGCAAAGATCCGGCCACCGACGTCGACGGTGATTTACTGTTGCTGCGCGACTTGCTGCAGCAACGTCAGGGATTGGCGCAGATGTTTCTGGAAATTCAGCTCAGCGTCGCCTACGCCGACGGCCGCCTGTCGGTGGAAGAGAGGCGCTTATTTGACCGTCTGTGCCGGCAACTGGGCATCGGCGCCTTTCAGTTTGAATGGATTAACGGCCGGGTACAGGCGGCCATGAGTGGTCAGCGCCAGCACCAGCATAACGCTCGTCCGGATGCGCCGGCGCAGCTGCGTAACGCCTACGCGGTGCTGGGAGTGGCGGTGGACTCCAGCGATGACGAGCTGAAAAAAGCCTATCGCAAGCTAATGAGTCAGCATCACCCGGATAAGCTGGTGGCCAGGGGCCTGCCGGAGGAAATGATGAAACTGGCGAAGGAAAAGACCCAGGAAATCCAGACGGCTTACGACCTGATTCGTAAGGCACGGGCGGCCTGAAGCGCCTGTTTTCTTGCCAGCCCTGCCGGGCTGGCGATCATAGCGGTTGCCAGCCTTGCAGGCTGGAACGGCCGCCGCTGCCGCGGCTGGCCTATTGCGGGCTGCGCCCGCGGACTATGCAAGGGGAGGTATCCCCTTGCGAACCCCTCTGGCCCGCGTTCCAGCTTTTTCCTTGTTTACCAAACCCAATTGAGCATACGCGGCCAAGGGGCATCCATGCCCCTGGCCACTCGTTTGGAGTCATCCAAACGATGCTATTGGCTTTGTTAAACTTCGGGCTGGAACGAATGGGCCGGGAAAAACCGCAGCAACCTGAATCTTTTTTGGCGGCCTGTGGCCGGATATTTTCTTTTGTTTTTGGTTTGCGCGAAGCGCACCATATCCAATATTGCCGGCGTAGCCGCTGCGGTTTGAATCGCGCCTATAGCACGCCGAAATGAACCGACATTGACAGGCCCGCCCGGATGGACCGGGCGAGGATCGTGGCGCACGACGCGCCTTACGATCCGTGGCCGCAGGCAATGACGGTGAATGAGGGTTCACGTGCTATACAGCGCAAAGCTGGAGCGCGAGGATAAGTTCCTCGCAATCGGGGCGCGGGGGCGGAGCCCCGCATAAGCCGTCACGCAGTGACGGCTAAACCAGCTGCCGCGCAGCGGCAGCTAAACCAGCCCGGCAGGGCTGGCATCAAATCCGGTAAACGGATTTGGTCATTACCTTCGACATGGCCGTCATGGCCAGTTTCACCGGCAGGGGAAACTTATGCCCACCGGCGTCGAGGGCGGTGGTGGCGTGGCGGGCTTCGTCTTCCAGCATCTGCAGCAGCACGGCTTTGCTCTTCTCGTCCTGCACCGGCAGGCTGGTCATGTGCTGGCTCAGGTGTTTGCACACCTGTTCTTCGGTGGCGGCGACAAAGCCCAGGCTGACGCGGTCAGAAATTTTGCCGGCCAGCGCGCCGATGCCGAACGACAGGCCGTAAAACAGCGGGTTCAGCAGGCTGGTGCGGCCGCCCAGTTCTTTGATGCGTTGTTCGCACCAGACCAGATGGTCAACCTCTTCGCGGGCGGCTTCTTCCATGGCCTCACGCACTTCCGGCAGGCGCGCGGTTAGCGCCTGGCCCTGGTACAGCGCCTGGGCGCAGACTTCGCCGGGGTGGTTAATGCGCATTAAGCCGGCGGCGTGGCGGGCTTCGGCTTCGTTCAGTTCGTGGTGGTCACGCTGTTGTGCGGGTGACGGGCGGTATTCCTGCGCGGCACCGGGCACCAGGGTGCGCAGGGCCTGATCGGCGTTGTGGATCAGTTTATCGAACAGGGAATAATGGCGGGTGCTGCTGCTCATAAGGCTACCTCCGGACTTTGCGCCATTCTAAGCCATTTGGCCGGTGCCTGCATGCCACAAATCGGGGTAGTTCAGTACTCGCCCGGTGGCAGAGCAGGGGCTAGAATGGCGGCTTACTGAAGGAGTCTGGCATGCAGGAAATTCATGATCTTGGGCTGTTGCTCGACCGGCACGTTCCCATTTTGCTGATCGAATCCCACGAGGAAGCGCGGGCGCTGGAGATGCTGACCCGGCTGGCCATCCGGCGTGGGCTGGCGTTGCAGCAATGGACGTTAACCGACGGTTTGCGCCGGCTCGGCTTTGGTGAGGACGTTGGCGGTGGTGATACCCGCCAGCCGGCCGATGCCCTGAAAGCCGTGCGTGAGCGTCACGATGGCGGCCTGTTTATTTTCTGTGATCTGCATCCCTTCCTGGAAGAACCGGTGGTGGTGCGGTTGTTAAAAGACATTGCCCTGCAGCAGGAACGGCTGGGCAAAACCCTGGTGCTGCTCAGCCACAGCCTGAAAGTGCCGGCGGAATTACAGCGCCTGAGTGCCACCTTCAGTATGGCCTTGCCGGATGAACAGCAGCTGCTGGCATTGGTGCGTGAAGAAGCGCAGCGCTACGCCAAAACCTCGGGTGTGAAAGTACGCACCGATAACGCCACCCTGCAGCAGCTGGTGGCCAACCTGCGCGGGTTAACCCTGTCGGACGCACGGCGGCTGGTACGTGGTGCCATTGTCGATGACGGTGCCATTACTCAGGACGATGTGCCGGCCGTCAGCCGGGCCAAGCTGGCGCTGCTGGATATGGACGGGGTGATGAGTTTTGAATACGACACCGCGCGCATGAGCGATGTGGCCGGTTTGGCCGCTCTGAAACACTGGCTGGAACAACGCCGGCAGGCCTTTTTAACTGCCGAACGTCAGCTGCGTCCGCGCGGTATGTTGCTGTTCGGCGTGCAGGGCAGCGGTAAAAGTCTGGCTGCCAAAGCGGTGGCCGGGCACTGGGGCATTCCTTTATTGCGGCTGGATTTCGGTACTCTGTACAACAAGTTTTTCGGTGAAACCGAACGCAACCTGCGCGAGGCGTTAAAGCTGGCGGAAATGATGTCGCCCTGCGTGGTGTGGATTGATGAAATTGAAAAAGGCCTGGGCCAGGACAACAACGACGCCGGTGTCAGCCAGCGCATTCTCGGCACCCTGTTAACCTGGTTGGCCGAACACGATACCCGGGTGTTTGTGGTCGCCACCGCCAACAACATTCATGCCTTACCGCCGGAGCTGCTGCGCAAGGGCCGGTTGGATGAAATGTTCTTTGTCGATCTGCCAGAAGAGGCGGTACGGGCAGACATTCTGCGCATTCACCTGCAGAAGCGGGGGCTGGACCCGCAGACGCTGGATTTACCTTTACTGGCTCAGGCTGCTGAGGGTTTTTCCGGTGCCGAGCTGGAGCAGGCGGTGGTATCAGCCTGGCATGCCGCGGGCAATAACGGCCGCGTCAGTACGGAAGACTTATTACTGGAATTGCAGCGGACGCAGCCGTTATCGGTGGTGATGGCGGAACCCATGCAGGCGCTGCGTGAGTGGGCCGCCAGCCGTGCCGTCGCAGCGGATTAAGATTGATTCTCCAATAAATCGACCATGGCCTGACGCAGGCGTTCGCTGTCGGCCGGTTTTGACAACAGACACTGAATGCCTTGTTCGATGGCTTCTTTGCGGATGACCGACAGGTTGATACCGGTCAGCATCAGTCGTGCCGGCTTGATGCTGATGTCATTGTCCTGATTAATGCGTGCCGCCAGCTGCAGGCCATTCATCACCGGCATATCGTGGTCCATGATGATCAGATCGTAGGGCTTGCCGATGTTGATCTGGTTGCGCAGCATGGCCAGGGCTTCTTTGGCACTGTAGGTGCTGTCAGGGCGCATACCCAGACGTTTGGTCTGGCGTTCCAGTACTGCCCGCAGTGAGGCGCTGTCGTCGACAATCAACACCCGTTTGCCAATCAGCGTCCCCTCTGTTCTGGGTGCTTCCTGAAGGGTGCCGGCCTGGCGGGGCAGCGGCATAAACAACGTCAGTGAGGCCCCTTCCGAGGTCATGCTCTCCACTTCCAGCAGTGCCCCCATACGCTGCAGCAGGAAGCGCGTTAACAGCAGACTCCAGTTTTTATCGTTGCGGCTGTCGGGTACCGGCAGCTGGTACTGCAGAATCTGGAACGCGCTTTTCAGTTCTTCCTGCTTCAGTACGGTAGTGCTCAGCTGTATCTGCAAGCGGATCCCGGTGCTCTGAGTGCTGCTGTAAGGGGCCAGGGATAAGGCCATTTCACCCTGCTCGGTATAGGCCAGCGCCCGTGCCAGTAAGTTATGCAGGGCCAGTTGCAGCCGGGCCGGATCACCACTGACCAGAGCCGGCAGATCATCACGCAGATCCAGCACCAGCTCGACCTGTTTACGACTGGCTTCCTGCTGAAAATGGGCGACTAAGCCGGTCAGCAGCCGGGCCGGATTGAATACATGACGTTCCAGTTCCAGGACGCCATTGTGCAGCCGGGCGGTGTCCGATATTTCGTTGGCGATGTGCAGCAAATCGTGGCCGGCCAGGGCGATGGTATCGGCCAGTTCACGCTGTTGCTGGCTGATGGGGGTATCGGCCAGCAGTTCATGCATGCCCAACACACCGTTAATAGGGCTGCGCAGTTCGTGACTGATTTGTGACAGCAGGGCCGGGGTTAAGCGCAGCTCGTTGTCCCGCCGTGCAACCGGTTGCCGGTCGGAGGAAATCAGCAGCATGGTCGCCGCCACCAGAGTGGCCATCACCAGCATGGGTAAGACCACCGGTGCCCAGTAAATCAGGCTGTCCAGCGTCAGCAGATTGTAAGCCGTCAGTAGCGCCAGCAGCCCGCCACTGAACAACACTGCGTGGCCGGCCAGCAGCCAGTTGCTGAGGTTTTTATCTCGGCCTGGCAGCAACAGCAGCAGCGGTATCATCAGCAGGGAGTTCAGCATGATCATGCCGCAAATTAACAACATAGCCGGCTGTGGAAACAGCAGCAGAATCAGCAGCGCCAGCGGCATCTGCAGGGCTGCTGCTGTTTTCAGGCCACGTCGCACGGGGGCGGCAAACCGGCCTTGCCAGGGCAGTTGTGCCCCCGCCAGTAAATGCGCGGCGCCCGATAACGCCAGCGCCAGTTCGCTGAGTTTATCCGCGGCATAAGGGCTGACCCCGGCCAACAGATGCAGGTGCCCGGACCAGGCCGGCTGATACAGAATCAGGGCGATGCAATAGAGCATGCCGGTGGTGGCCATCGGGGTTTTACGGCTGAAATAAACGAACGAAAAAAACGCCAGCGTCGCCAGTACCCAGCTGAAGGCAAAGCCGGCCAGCAGCGAATATTCCTGTTCGTTGGCAATGAAGCGATCCCGTGACAGCAGGCGCGGCTGAGTACTGAACAAACCATCCGAATTCAACAGCAGCAAATAGGTATGGGTACTGCCCGGTGGCAGACTCAGCACCACCGGATAAGCCTGCATATAGCCACCACGCAAATCACGGGCCGGGTGGTCTGCCCTCAGGTGCTGATAATTGTTTGGGTCGCTGATATCAAAGACTTCAAACACGGCCAGATCACTGTCCGACAGAGTGAAAATCACTTCACGAGGGTGCTGGTAGGGGTTGCTGACGCTGAAGCGCAGCCAGTAGTTGGAACGGCTGACACCGAATTTCAGGGCTTGCGCGTGGCTGGGGGTAAAGCGCAGCTGGTAATCACGCTGCACCATATTGTGGATGGTCAGCCGGCGGCTGCTGTCTTCGTAGACCGAGACAAAAGGCGCAATGGAATAAGAGAACGATTCAGTTGGCAGCAACACCGGGCTGTTGGCGCTGGTGGTTGCGGACAGCAACCACAGCAGCAATACCGGCATCAGAATGGCTGACATTAAATGTCTCATCCCTGAGATCTCCGTCAGATCGGTTTAATGCTGGTCTTGTTCGCGGGCAATGGCGCGGTAGCCAATGTCGGAACGGCAGAACATGCCATTCCAACCAATGCCTTTGATCAGGTCGTAGGCTTTGGCCTGGGCTTCGCTGACGCTGTTACCCAGTGCGGTCGCGCACTGGACACGGC
>JAEWQT010000238.1 GCA_023399105.1 Pseudomonadota bacterium
ATGCCGCCAAACCCGATCCGCTGTATAGCTGAGGAGCTGCCCATGACAACATTGAAAATTCCGGATCTGGGTGGGTCCAGCCAGGTCGAGGTGATTGAGCTGATGGTGCAGGCCGGTGAACAGGTCAGCGCTGATCAGGGCGTACTGGTACTGGAAACCGATAAAGCGACCATGGAAATCCCGGCTGAACAGGCCGGGGTGATTACCAAACTGCTGGTGAAGGTTGGCGATAAAGTCAGCACCGGCGATGCTTTTGCCGAGCTGGATGCCAGTGCCGCAACCGCGCAATCGGCTACGGAAAAGCTGGTTGCGGAAAAACCAGCGGTGGAGCCAGCGGTTACGGCCATAGCGGCAGCACCAGCGCCTGCTCCGGTGGTGCAAGCAGCGTCGCAGCCGGTGGCCAGTAAGGCACCGGTAGCGGTTGCCGCCACCTCAGCCGGGGACAGCGATGACAGCGTTCACGCCGGCCCGGCGGTGCGCAAACTGGCGCGCGAGCTGGGGGCTGATCTGGCGCAGATTAAGGGCAGCGGTAACCGCGGACGGATTCAGAAAGAAGACGTCCACGCCTTTGTAAAACAGCGTATGCAGAGCGGCGCTGCCAGTGGTGGTTCCGGAGTGCCGGCCGTACCTGAAATCGATTTCAGTCAGTTCGGCCCGGTTCATACGCAACCGCTGAACAATGTTAAACGGGCTACGGCCCGCGCCATGACCATCGCCAACCTCAATGTACCGCAGGTAACTCAGTTTGATCAGGCCGATATTACCGACCTGGAAGCCTACCGGGTGCAGCAGAATGCGCGCTATGCGAAACAGGGGATTAAGTTCTCACTGGTGCCCTTTGTGCTGAAGGCACTGGCGCATTGTCTGCGTGAATTTCCTACCTTCAACGCGTCGCTCAATCGCAACGGTGAAGAGCTGATTCTGAAAGACTATGTACACATCGGTGTGGCGGTGGATACACCGAAAGGCCTGTTGGTACCGGTATTGCGTGATGTGGATAAGAAGACGGTTACAGAAATTACACAGGAGTTGCAGGAAAAAGCGGTACTGGCGCGGGAAGGTAAGCTACCCTTAGCTCAGATGCAGGGCGGGTGTTGCAGCCTGTCCAGCCTGGGGGGAATCGGTGGTACCGCTTTTACCCCCATCGTAAATCCACCGGAAGTGGCGATTCTGGGCCTGTCGAAGGCCTCGATGCAGCCTGTGTGGGATGGCCAGAGTTTTGTGCCGAGGCTGATGTTGCCGTTGTCGCTGTCTTACGATCACCGTGTGATCGATGGTGCCGAAGCGGCGCGCTTCAGTCAGCGGCTGGTGGCCTGTCTGCAGGATCTGCGGGAAATTATAATGTAGCCCGGGGTGAAAGCCCTGCCCGGCCTCATGTTGCCGGGCAGGCAGCCGATACCCCTTATAACAAGCATAATATCGGGGTTGGGAGTTTATGCTCAAAGCAGTAATGTGGCCGGCAATCCGGTTCATGGGTCAGTTGAATTACGCCGCTAAGTTCGGCCTGATCAGCTTCCTTTTTATGGTGCCGCTAATGGTACTCAGCGGTCAGGTGTTCCTGGCGGCGTCTGATTCTCTGCAAAAAACCAAAGAAGAGCTGAGTGGTCTGCAAGCCACCCGTCAGCTGTTCGCCTTTGCCCATCAGCTGGAATTGTTCCGCAACCTGGGGTCCGTTGCTACGCACAAAAGCGATGCCGACCTGCAACAGCAGGTCGCACCAATGATGACCGCATTGACAGAACAGCTGGGGCAGCTGAAATCCTCTGCTGATGGTACCGAGCTGCAGCAACTGATTGCCGATTGGGAAAGCCGTTTTGCCAGCCGGCTGCAAATCAGTGGCGAACACCGTCAGCCAACCCTGAATGACCAATACCGTTATTACCAGATGGCCATTGATGAAGTGTATCTGCTGATTCGCCAGTACACTCAGGAAACCGGCGTGGCACTGGATTCCGACCGGGATATTCAGCGTTTGGTGAATATTCTGATGTCCATGCAAACCCTGCATAAAACCTTTGGTATTGGCCACAGTTCTGGTGTGTTTGCCTTCATTGAGCAATATCTGCAGTCCACTACCTATGACATGGTGAACGGTGTTTACGACCAGTTGGTAACGGCTGAGCCGGACGTGCAGTTGGTGGTAAGCAATGCTGCAATTATCGGCGATGCAGCACTGGTGGCTTCGGCCCGTAAGGCGGAACAGAATCTGGTGGCACTGCGTAATAAAATTGATGAAGACATTATCGCCGCAGCACAGGTTGAAGGCAGCTGGCAGGAATTTGATGCCTATTTTATGCAACAGCTGGAAGCATTGGTGGCGGTAGAAAATCAGGTGTTTCCGTTAATTGAATACCGCCTGACCCAGCGTTTGAATGAGCAGCAGAACCGCATTACGTTACTGGCTACCGTATTGTTGGTGGCGCTGACTATTATTGTGTATCTGTATCTCGCGTTCTTTATATCCATTCGTTACACCATTAAGCGTTTTTCAGCGACCGCCCGCGATATTGCCCGGGGCGACCTGACCCAGGAAATCCGCTTTAACGGCCGTGATGAAATGGGCCAGCTGCGTGACGCGTTTAACGAAATGATCACCAATATCCGCGCGACATTAAGTGCGGTAAAAGACAGTTCGGAATCGGTCAGCAGCAACGTTAATGAAGTAGAAAGCATTGCTAACCGCAGCCGCAAGGCGGTACAGGATCAGCTGGAACAAACCAATCAGGTATCCGATATTATTCGCCATGTGGCGGAACATGCCGGCAGTGTTACCCGCCTGGCCGAAGAGGCTGAGCAAGCCGCTCATGCCGGCCATGAAAAATCGGACGAAGCGGCCCGGGTGATTACC
>JAEWQT010000250.1 GCA_023399105.1 Pseudomonadota bacterium
GTACCGCGGTGCCGGTATTGACGTGATCTGGCCGCAACTGCTCAGTCTGGCGTTTATTGCCGGCGTTCTGTTCTCGCTGTCGTTAAAGCGCTTCCGTCGCACCATCAGCCAGATGGCCTGATGGTTCTTTGCGCCGGGGGCGCCATTAACAGGCTGTTGGCTGCAACAGTCTGTTGGTTTTTCTCAAGCTGATGTCCGAACTGTTTATTTGTTAACCTGCGCCGCTCTGTTATTGGTGGTTTTTATGGTGGCAAACAGGTCCTATTGTTATTCATTGTTGCTTCTTGTGGTGCTAATGGTCAGTCCGCTGGCCGTGCAGGGCGATATGCTGGCGTTGTCCTGGGATAACGACATCACCTTTTCGACCGATGGTAATTACACCAATGGCATTAAGCTGACCTGGCACAGTGACGAGCAATTACCGTTGGCCCGCCAGGTAACCCGTGCTCTGCATTTTCTGCCGGGCTGGGGCAATGGCGGCGAGCATCGTTCCCTGGCGGTGAATATTGAACAGCTGATGCTGACCCCGGAAGATATTTCCCGCCCGCAGCCGCAATACGATGACACCCCTTACGCCGGTCTGTTGCAGGCGGAAGTCTGGGGCATTGTGCGCAATCAGGATTACGTTACCGGCTATGGCATCGGCACCGGGGTGACCGGCCGGGCATCGCTGGCGGAAAGCGGACAGAAACGGATGCACCGCTGGACGGGTTCGGAGCAACCCCAAGGCTGGGATTACCAGTTGCCGCAAAAGTACACGGTCGCGGTGTCTGCCATGCATGCCCGGCGCTGGAGTGCCCATCGTTTGGGTAATCTGGACGCGGAGCTGGGCTGGGGCGTCGGCGGCCAGCTGGGCAACTGGCTGACCGAAGTGAGTACCGGCGTGTTCTATACCTTCGGCCGCAACTTACCCGGCAACATCATGCCGTCGTACTCGGTGTTCAGTACCCCGGTGTCGCTGGCGGGCCTGTTCAGCCGTCACGATTCCGGCTGGGCGGTGTATCTGGGGCTGGGAACTCAGTTTCCTTTATACAGCTATCTGGAAAGTGAAGGCCGTAAAGCCGGTTATTACACCGATGCGCGCGATAATCTGGGTATCGGTTTTGCCGGGATTACGGTGTATGCCCAGGGCTTATTGGTCTCGTTTTCGGGACAGCGCACCACCTCGCTGACCAAGCAGGGTGACAAGCCCCTGTTCTACGGCAATATCAGTATCGGGTGGCTCTATTAGACTCAGCCGGATGTGCTCTGCCGGCGGCTTGTCCGCGCCGGCAGACTCCTGCTGCAACACAGCAACCACCAAAGCCGGATGTATTCCGGCTGGCTGACGCGTTAAGGTCGGGTCTTGATGCGGAGGTAGCTATGCAATTACAGAATTCGGCGCTGTGGCGCACTCAGGCTCTTATTAATGGTGAATGGCTGGCCGGTTCCCGCCAGTTTGCGGTACTGAACCCGGCCGATGGCTCGGTGTTGGCAATGGTGGCCGACCTGGGCGCCGACGATACCCGCCGTGCCATCGAAGCGGCCGCCGCCGCCATGCCGGCCTGGCAGCAATTACCGGCCGTACAACGCAGCAATGTGTTGTGGCGCTGGTATGAATTGCTGCTGGACAATCAGGAAGACCTGGCCCGGCTGATGACGGCGGAACAGGGCAAGCCGCTGGCGGAATCGCGCGGTGAAATTGCTTACGGGGCGTCTTACGTGCGCTGGTTTGCCGAAGAAGCACGGCGGGTTTATGGCGATATTATTCCGCTGCCGCAGGCTGACCGCAGAGGCCTGGTGATTCATCAGCCGGTCGGCGTGGTGGCGGCTATTACGCCGTGGAATTTCCCCAATGCCATGATTGCCCGCAAGGTGGCACCGGCGCTGGCGGCCGGCTGTGCGGTGGTGCTGAAACCGGCGGCAGAAACGCCGCTGTCGGCGCTGGCGATGGCAGAACTGGCGTTACAGGCCGGCGTTCCGGCGGGTATTTTCAATGTGATTACCGCCACCGATGCGCCGGCGGTGGGCGCCGAGATGACCAGCAATCCGCTGGTGCGCAAAGTCACCTTTACCGGCTCGACGCCGGTGGGCAAATTGTTGCTGCAGCAATGTGCGACAACGGTAAAACGCACCTCGATGGAGCTGGGTGGCAACGCGCCGGTCATTATTTTTGACGATGCCGATCTGGAGCTGGCCATTAACGGCACCCTGGCCGCCAAATTCCGCAATGCCGGCCAGACCTGTATCTGCAGCAACCGCTTGCTGGTGCAGGCCGGTATTTACCCGGAATTTGTCCGGCGGTTACAGGAAGCCGTGGCGGCGTTCCGTGTCGGTAACGGCATGGACGAGGGCGTGACGCAGGGGCCATTAATTTCTCCGCAGGCGGTGGCCAAGGTGCATGCCAAAGTGCAGGCCGCACAGGCTGATGGTGCGCAGTTGGTGTGCGGCGGCGAGTTGTCACCGCTGGGGGAATATTTTTATCCACCGACCATTCTTACCGGAGTCACCCCGGCCATGGCGGTGTGGCAGGAAGAAATTTTCGGCCCGGTGGCACCGGTGCTGACATTCACCACCGAGGCCGAGGCCATAGCCCTGGCCAATGACACCAGCGCTGGCCTGGCCGCCTATATGTTCAGCCGCGATATGGGCCGTTGCTGGCGTGTCAGCGAGGCCCTGCAATACGGCATGGTGGGGGTGAATGAAACCGCCATCAGTTCCGAGCAGATTCCGTTCGGCGGTTTCAAAGAATCCGGCAGTGGCCGGGAGGGTTCAAAATACGGGCTGCAGGATTATCTCGAAACTAAATACATTTGCATGGGCGGGCTACAGGGTTAAACCGTCGCAACAGAAGTAGGAGTAAGC
>JAEWQT010000330.1 GCA_023399105.1 Pseudomonadota bacterium
GCTTTTGCCATTTGCGTGCATAACGAAGATATCGCCGCCTTAACCAAACTGCCGGGCGTGGGTAAGAAAACCGCCGAGCGCTTAATTGTCGAAATGCGTGACCGCTTAACCGAATGGGATGCGCCGGCGCCTCTGTGGGCTGCCGCCGACAGCAGCGAGCAAGCCACTACCGATGCCATGCTGCGCGAAGCCGAAGGCGCGCTGGTGGCGCTGGGCTACAAACCTCAGGATGCGGCAAAAATGCTGAATAAAGTCGCGGCTCAGGCCAGCAGTCCGGAAGATATGATCCGGCTGGCGTTACGCAGCACCCTCAGCCAGTAACGGCGCACAGGAAACTCTATGATTGAAACCGATCGTTTTATCAGTCCGCAGCCGGCGCTGGGTGAAGAACAGTTTGACCGTGCCATCCGGCCGCGCTCACTGAACGATTACATCGGCCAGCCGAAAGTGCGCGAGCAGATGGAAATATTTATTGGCGCAGCACGGGCACGCAACGAAGCGCTCGACCACACTCTGGTGTTCGGCCCGCCGGGGCTGGGTAAAACCACGCTGGCGAATATTATTGCCGAAGAAATGGGGGTGAAAATCAAATCCACCTCGGGGCCGGTGCTGGAAAAAGCCGGTGACCTGGCGGCGCTGCTGACCAATCTGGAACAAGGCGATGTGCTGTTTATCGACGAAATTCACCGCCTGAATCCGGCGGTGGAGGAAGTGCTGTATCCGGCCATGGAAGATTATCAGCTGGATATTATGGTCGGCGAAGGCCCGGCGGCGCGCTCCATTAAAATTGATTTACCCCCCTTTACGCTGGTGGGCGCGACCACCCGCGCCGGCTTGCTGACGTCACCGCTGCGTGACCGCTTCGGTATCGTGCAGCGGCTGGAGTTTTACAACATCGACGATTTATCCCACATCGTCGCCCGTTCCGGCCGTTTAATGGAATTAAGCGTGGATGAACAAGGCGCCCGTGAAATTGCCCGCCGCGCCCGCGGTACGCCGCGGATTGCCAACCGCTTATTACGCCGGGTGCGTGATTACGCCCAGGTCAAAGGCGATGGCACGGTCAATCACGCCTGTGCCGACGCCGCCCTGAACATGCTCAGCGTCGATGCCCAGGGCTTCGATCATATGGACCGGCGTTTATTACTGACCCTGCTGGAAACCTACGAAGGTGGCCCGGTAGGGGTGGACAGTCTGGCCGCTTCCATTGGTGAAGAACGCGACACCATTGAAGACGTACTGGAGCCTTACCTGATGCAGCAGGGCTACATTACCCGTACGCCGCGCGGCCGCATGGCGACCAAACTGGCTTATCTGCATTTTGGTATTGATCTGCCAGCGCGCTTCGGACAAGACGATGTTTGAGTGGCCGCTGCGCGTTTACATTGAAGACACCGATGCCGGTGGCATTGTGTATTACGCCAATTATCTGCGCTTTCTGGAGCGTGCCCGTACCGAATGGTTGCGCACTCTGGGGCTGGCGCAGGAAAAATTTCGTCAGGAAGGGGTTCTGATCGTGGTACGCGATGTGCAGCTGCGTTATCGTGCTCCGGCAAAACTGGACGATGAACTTATCGCCACGGTCGTTATCGAAAAGCACCGGCGTACCGGTCTGACGTTACAGCAGCAGGTGTGGCGTTGTGATGGAGCAAACCATCGCACATTGTTGCTGGATGGTCGTATTGAACTGGCCTGCATTACTACCGCTGGCCGTCCCCGCGCCTTACCGGCGGAACTTATTCAGGCACTGGGCAATTTGCCGGCCTTTTAACGTGTGAAATCAGGAGCTGTTGTGAACGAACAAATGTCGGTTTTTGCCCTCATTATCAATGCCAGCTTTGTCGTGCAGCTGGTGATGCTGACATTGCTGGCGGCCTCGGTGGTGAGCTGGGTCGTTATTGTGCAGCGGGGGCGGTTGCTGAACGCCAGCCGTGCTCAGCTGCTGGATTTTGAAGAACGCTTCTGGTCCGGTATTGACCTGAATGAGCTATACCGCGAGTGCCAGCAAAAGCCCGACCCCAGCGGGGTTGAAAATGTCTTTATGGCCGGGCTGAAAGAATTCAGCAAAATGCGGCAGCAAAACAGCACCGATCCGGATGCCTTAATGGCCGGCGTACAGCGTGCCATGCGCATTGCCATTACCCGCGAGGCCGAAGCGCTGGACACCCATCTGCCGTTCCTGGCCACCGTCGGTTCCACCAGCCCGTACATCGGTTTATTCGGTACCGTGTGGGGCATTATGCATTCGTTCCAGGGGTTGGCGATGGTGAAACAGGCGACCATTGCCACCGTGGCGCCGGGTATTTCCGAAGCCCTGATTGCCACCGCCATGGGTCTGTTTGCCGCCATTCCTGCGGTTATTTTCTACAACCGCTACGCCAGCCATGCCGAACGGCAGGTCAGTGGGCTGCATACCTTTGCCGATGAATTTGCCTCGCTGTTGTATCGTCAGTCATTAAAACTGCAGCACAACAGCAAAACCGACGCTGTCCGTAAAGTAGCGGAGTAACGGCGATGGAACCTATGTCTTCGCCGGCGCCCAAACGGCGTCCGGTAGCGGAAATCAACGTGGTGCCTTACATCGATGTGATGCTGGTGCTGCTGATTATCTTTATGGTGACGGCTCCCATGCTGGTGCAGACCGTACCGGTGAACCTGCCGGATGTGGATTCAAAACCCACGGAAATCGACCCCGATGACAGCACCATTATTATTACCGTGAATGAACGCGGGCTGTATTTTATTGAGCGTGACGAGGCTGATCCCACCGCCATGATGCTGCGCGATGTGCTGGATTACGCGGGTAAAGTGGTGGCCGAAGTACCGCAAACCCGACTGATGATCCGTGGCGATGAAGCGGTGCCTTACGGAAAAGTGGTTGAACTGATGGGTGGGTTACAGGCGCAGGGCATCAATAATGTTGGCCTGATCACTGAGGCCCCGGATCCACAGGCCAGCCGTTGATATGAACTGGCGGAATCCACAGCATTATTCGCTGCCGGTACTGGTGTCGCTGCTGCTGCACGCGCTGGTGGTTGTGGCCCTGCGCTGGCACTGGCCGGAACCACAACGCATTCCTGAACCGGTGCCGCAGCATGTGATTGCGCAAGTGATTCAGGAAGAAAATGCGGCGGAAAAACAGCGCAAGCTGGAGGCGGAAAAACGCAAGCGTCAGCAGGAACTGGCGGCCCGGCGTGCCGCCGAGCAAAAGAAAAAACAGGCGGAGCAAAAAAAACGTGAGCAGGAAGCAGCGCGTAAATTAGCCGAACAGAAAAAACGTGAACAGGCGCTGGCGTTAAAAGAAAAAGCCGCCGCTGAACAGCGCGCCAAGGAAAAAGCTGCGCAGAAAAAAGCTCAGGAAAAAGCAGACCGCCAGCGGGCTGAACAACAACGTCAGCAGGAACAGGCGCTGGCGGAACAACTGGCGCGTGAACAAGCCGCACAACAGCAGAAAGCGGAGCAGGAGGCGAAGCGGCAGGCTGAGCGGGCAGCGGTGCTGGAAGCCGATTTCCGTGAGCAGATCAGCGCCAAAGTATCGTCTGTATGGCGTTATCCGCCGTCGGTGCAGCCGGATCAGGAAGTGAGTGTCCGCATTCAGCTGGTGCCAACGGGCGAGGTCATTCAGGTGCAGGTGGTGCGCAGCAGTGGCCATGCGGCACTGGACCGTTCGGTCGAGCAGGCGGTGATGCGGGCGTCACCCTTGCCGGTACCGGACGATATCCGTTTGTTTGAACAGAAATTCCGTAATCTGACCATTAATTTCCGACCGGAGAATGCAACGTGGTAAAAGCAGGTGTAACGCTGTTGCTGTGGTTATGCGCCGCAGTGGCTCAGGCAGAGCTGATCATTGAAGTAACGCAGGGGAAACAAAGTGCCATTCCCATTGCCGTGGTTCCCTTCGATTGGCAGGGCAGTACGGCGTTGCCGGAAAATATCAGCGATATTGTGCGCAATAATCTGTCTCACAGTGGTTATTTCCGCACCATGGCGGAAACCAATATGCTCAGCAAGCCGGTGCAGCTCAGTCAGGTCAATTACGCCGACTGGTCGCGTTTGCGCCAGGACTTTGTCGTGATTGGCGCGGTGGAATTGCAGCCGGGCGGTGGTTACGCCATTCAGTTCCATGTGCTGGATGTGCATCAGCGTAAGGAAATTCTGCGCCACCGTGTGCGTGGTAGTGCCACGCAGTTGCGCGATGTGGCGCATTACATCAGCGATTATATTTTTGAAAAACTCACCGGCTTGCCCGGCGTGTTTTCTACCAAACTGGTGTATGTGACCACCAATCGCGGCCGTACCCGCTTTAATCTGAATTACGCCGATGCCGATGGTGCCCGTGAGCAGCTGATTTACAGCTCTAAGCATCCGATTATTTCCCCGACCTGGTCACCTGACGGAAAAACCATCGCCTATGTATCCTTTGAAAATGGCCGCAGTGAAATCTTTTTTCAGCAGCTGGCCACCGGCAAGCGTGAAAAGGTTGTCGCTTTTAATGGTTCCAATAGTGCCCCGGCTTTCTCTCCGGATGGAACTCAGCTGGCCTTTGTTTTGTCGAAGCTAGGTAACCCGGATATTTACGTGATGGATCTGGCGACCCGGCAGGTGCGGCGCATGACTGACCACTATGCCATCGACACAGAACCACAATGGGATGTGGATGGAAAACATCTGTATTTCACCTCCAGTCGTGCCGGTGGTCCGCAAATTTATAAGCTGAACACCAGCACTCTGGCCGTACAACGGGTTACTTTTGAAGGGCACTACAACGCCCGCGCACGGATGACCGCTGATGGCCGTAAACTGGTGTATGTTCACCAGTCCAACGGACGCTTTCATATTGCCTCGCAGGACATGCAGACGGGTCTGGTTCACATTCTTACCAGTGAAACAGAGTTGGACGAATCTCCCAGTGTTGCACCTAATGGAAGTATGGTAATTTATGCCGCGAGTGAAGCTAACCGGAGCATTCTTGCCGCCGTGTCGGTCGACGGGGATGTGAAATTCCGCTTGCCCTCGAAATACGGTGACGTCAGGGAGCCTGCGTGGTCGCCGATATTCAAATAATCCAATCTAACAATCGGACGGAAACTGTTATGCAAACTACTGCACTGTACAAAACTCTGGGTCTGGCTTTTGGCGCAATGCTGCTGACTGCCTGTGCCAGCAAAGGCGATGTTAACGAAGGCGCTGGTTCTGAATCTGCAGCGGTTGCTTCAGAAGCAGAAACCGCTGCTGTTAATGGCACTGCCGTTGCCGGTGAAGCTCTGGAAGCTGAAGCCAATGAAGCTCAGGCTGCCCTGCGTGAACAAACCGTATTCTACTTTGACTTCGATCAGAGCACTCTGAAAGAAGAAGGCAAAGCCGCTCTGAAAGCTCACGCTGCTTACCTGGCTGCCAGCGGCACTGCCCGTGTGGTACTGGAAGGTCACGCCGATGAGCGCGGTACTGTTGAATACAACCTGGCTCTGGGCGAGCGTCGTGCCATGACTGTACGTCGTTTCCTGATGGCTAACGGTGCCAGCGCTGAGCAGCTGCAGGTTGTAAGCTTCGGTGAAGAGCGTCCGGCTGTTATGGGCAGCACTGAAGAGTCTTACTCTCAGAACCGTCGCGTTGAAGTGAAATACCAGAGCCGTTAATGAAGGCTGTCATCCTCACTCTGGCCCTGGCTGCTGTTGCCGGGGCTCATGCGGATGAATGGGTATCGGTTGGGGCCACCCGGGGGGTGGCTCCCGCCAGTTCTTCCTCCCTTACCGATTCCTCCTCCCGCGTGGGTATGGCCGCTCCGGTCAATCTCCCCGCCACCTCTGCCGATAATGCTCTGGTCAGTGAACTTGCCCTGCAGATGGAGCAGATGCAGCAGGAACTTGCTGTATTGCGTGGCCGTGTGGAAGAGCAGGATCATCAGATCAAACGCCTGCGCGATGAGCAGCAGCAGCGCTATCTGGACCTTGACCGGCGTTTGTCGGCTTTATTAAGTACACCGGTTGCGGCGACACCGGCTGTCAGTACCGCTGCACCTTCTGCGGCACCCTCCGCTGCGACAGCGCCTGTGGCCGATGCTGCTGAGGCGTATCAGCAAGCCATGACGCTGGTGCGTGAGAAAAAATTTACCGAAGCCAGTGCGGCCTTCGATGGTTTTATCAAAACCTACCCCCAGGACCCGCTGACCGGCAATGCTCTGTATTGGTCCGGGGAAGTCTGGCTGGTGCTGGGTGATCTGGATAAGGCGTTGCAGCAATTCCGCCGTGTGGTGAATGACCATGCCGGCCATGATAAAGAAGCCGATGCCAGTTATAAGATTGGTGTTACTCTGCACCGGCAGGGCAATACCGCAGAAGCCAAAGTCTGGTTGCAGCGGGTGATTGATCGTTTCACCGGCAAAGCGGATGGAACTGTGCGCCTGGCGCGCTCGTATCTGGACAAGCTCTGACAGGTAACTCTGCCGCACTGAAAAACCGCCTGTTCTGGCGGTTTTTTTATGCCCAGACGTGCCCATTCCGGGGTTTTAAGGGCGTCGTGCGATGCGCCTAAGTCCATGATAGTGAAACTTTTTTTAAAAAAAGGGTTGTCAGGCGTCAGAATTCCAGTATTATACGCGCCACTTCCAGGGTCGTTAGCTCAGCTGGTAGAGCAGTTGGCTTTTAACCAATTGGTCGCAGGTTCGAATCCTGCACGACCCACCACTTTAAACCGGAAGTAATGCTAAACCGCTAACGGGTCGTTAGCTCAGCTGGTAGAGCAGTTGGCTTTTAACCAATTGGTCGCAGGTTCGAATCCTGCACGACCCACCAGATTCAGAAAAGAGGAGAAAGTTAACGCTTTCTCCTCTTTTTTTTCGCCTGTGCATCCCCATATCGGGTGAAACTGCTAACATCGCCGCCCGCGGTGTCTTTGTGAGTCGAGAAGTTATGAGCGATACCCTTGCCAGTTCTGAAATTGTGCGTGAGTTCTGGTCGGCACCGCCGGCACCCCTGAACGAAGCGGAAGCCGCCGCCGTTACCGAAGAAATCCGTGCTTTGCTGCACCAGGAAGACGCGGTGCTGGTCGCGCATTACTACACTGACCCGGCCATTCAGGCGCTGGCGGAAGCCACCGGTGGCTGTGTGTCAGACTCGCTGGAAATGGCCCGCTTTGGCCGGGACCATAAAGCCAGCACGTTAATTGTGGCCGGTGTGCGCTTTATGGGCGAAACCGCCAAAATCCTGAGCCCGGAAAAGCGCGTGCTGATGCCGACTCTGGAAGCCACCTGTTCGCTCGACATCGGTTGTCCGGCCGAAGAGTTTGCGGCTTTCTGTGATCAGCATCCCGACCGTACTGTGGTGGTCTATGCGAATACCTCGGCCGCGGTGAAAGCCCGTGCCGATTGGGTGGTCACCTCCAGTATTGCGCTGGATGTGGTGCGCCATCTGAAAGAACGTGGTGAGAAGCTGATCTGGGCGCCGGATAAGCACTTGGGCAACTACGTGCAGCGTGAGACCGGTGCTGACATGATTCTGTGGGACAGCGCCTGCATCGTGCATGACGAATTTAAGGCCAAAGCGCTGGAAGATCTGAAAGCGGTGTATCCCGAAGCGGCGGTGCTGGTGCATCCGGAATCGCCGGAATCGGTGGTGAAAATGGCCGATGCCGTCGGTTCTACCAGTCAGTTAATCGCAGCCGCCAAAGCCTTGCCCAATCCGGTGCTAATTGTGGCCACCGACAAGGCCATTTTTTACAAAATGCAGCAGGCGGCGCCGGAGAAGCTGTTGAT
>JAEWQT010000346.1 GCA_023399105.1 Pseudomonadota bacterium
CCTTAGGCAATCCTTCAGGTTCTACTCCTCCGAAGGATGTGAATGGCGTGGCTAACGTTACTTATCGTTATCCGTTCCCTCAAACTTTGGGAGTGAACTCAGTTCCGTTCTTATTAACCAAACCGGCAAAATTTGACTACACATCTGTATATACTGATCCAGGTGCTGCTGAAGATTGTTCAGGATTGACAAAGTTCAAAACTGTTATTTTCGTGCATGGTATTACATCCAATCGTTCAGCTAGCGCGATACTCGGTTCTGAATTAGCTAAACGCTGTATCGCTACCGTAGCAATTGATTTACCTTTGCATGGTTTGGCGCCAGCTGATGGAGCCTCCATCATTTTTAGCATGGATACGGCTAATAAAGGTTCAACCAACTCACCATGGGCTGGTGTAGCTGAAGCAATGAACAAAACTGTTGTAGAACGCCATGGCAACATTACCCAAGACGCGAACTCTATCCGTAAGGATATGGCGTATGATTCTGCTGATGGTGGTTCTTCTGGTTCTGCCTTTATCAACTTGCAAAACTTTGCGCGCACACACGATAATTTGCGTCAAGCAGTATCAGATTTATTAAACCTGAATGCTTCTTTAGCAAATATTGATGCTGAATTGGATACCGATAAAGTTATGGTTATTGGTCATTCTCTAGGTGGTATTGTTGCGTCTGCTTTCGTAGCAGCTAACAACGATCCTCTGGTGCAAGCACATGTTGGTAAAACTGCAACTAACCCTACTGGCCTGCCAATAGTAAAAGGTTTGATCGTTGCGGGTTCTGGTGCTCACTTAACTAAATTATTAGAGAACTCACCAGCTTTTGCGCCAACAATCGTTGGTGGTTTGGCTAAAGCAGAATTAACTCAAGGTTCTGAAAACTATGAGAAATTCTTAACAGTCTTCCAATCTTTGATTGACGGTGTGGATCCTGCAAACACAGCTAAGACCTTAACCAGTATTACTTCAGTTAAGTCCTTGGTTATCGCAGGTGATGGTGCCTTAGACACTATGCCAACGGCTAATTATCCAGATAATACTGTACCTAATTACGATTATTTCGCTTGGACGTTGACGACAGAACCAGTTAACCCTTTCTACAACTTAATTGATCCAGCGTGCTTTGAGACTCCAACAGTATCAGGTTGTGATGCTGCAACTAAAGTTAAACTACCTAGTAAAACTGTTCCTACTGCACGTGCACCATTGGCGGGTTCTGCAGGTATCGAACATCACATTGGTACTAGCAACGTGATTAGTTACACATCAGGTGGCCACACATCGTTTGCTAAACCATCTGGTGCTAGCGATGCAGCGTTTATTGGCATTGTGACTGAAGCTGTAACTATGGCTGCTGGCCTTTAAGCATTGCGGAGAATAATAAGATGAAATCAAGCAAAGCTATGAAAAATATGTTTAAAAAAGCCCCCTTGGCTCTGGCACTTGCCGGTGCTATGGGTACTGCCCACGCCGTTGAGTTTAATTTCGGTGAGCTCGGCGTTCAGATTGATAACAACGTCAGCTATGGTGTGGCGTGGCGTACTGAAAAACCCGATGCTGGTCAGATTATGACCAGCAACGGTGGTAAAGGGTCTTCTTATAACTACGACGACGGCACCCTGAACTATAAGAAAGGTGATATTTATACCAACGCTGTGAAATGGAGCGGTGATCTGGAACTGAAATACCAGAACTATGGTGCCTTCTTCCGTGCCCGCGCCTGGTATGACACCGAGATTATGGATGGTGATACCCGTTTTAAACCGCTGGTTGATTCCACCAAGTCTTATGCGGGTCGTGGCGCTGAACTGCTGGATGCCTTTGTGTGGGCTGACTACAACATCGGTGAAACACCAGTGAACCTGCGCTTGGGTCGTCAGGTGGTGAACTGGGGTGAGAGCACCTTCATTCAGGGTGGTATTAACAGCATTAACCCGGTGGATGCTTCTGCATTCCGTCGCCCAGGGGCAGAAATTAAAGAAGGTCTGCTGCCGGTGAATATGTTGTACACCTCCATTGGTTTAACCCCAGATACCACGCTGGAAGCCTTTTACCAGCTGCAGTGGGAGAAAACCCGTACTGATCCGTGCGGTACGCTCTTCTCAACCATCGATTTCGTAGCTGATGGCTGTGGTCCGGTTCTTTTAACTCATTCTCAGGATGAGGTGAATGGTACTTTTTACGATCTTCAGATCGTACCTCGCACCAGCGATGATGAGCCCAAGGATGATGGACAATACGGTTTAGCATTACGTACTTATACCGACCTGTTTGGCGGTACCGAGTTTGGTGCTTACTACATGAATATTCACAGCCGTGTACCGTACATCAACGGTCGATTGCTGGTGAATCCTGAGACCAGTCCTATAGACTTTAACCAGTCACGTATCGAGTACCAGATTGCCTATCCGGAAGATATCCAGATTATGGGCATCAGTTTTGCTACCAGTACTGCTAATGGCGCGTCATTGTCTGGTGAAATCAGCTATAAGCCGAACCTGCCGCTGCAGTGGAACGCTTTTGAGCTGATATTTGCCGGTGTGCCTAATGCGTATCCACATTCCCGTTTTTATCAGCAACGTAAGGCTGAAGCTGGTGGTGACGTGAATGCCATTCTTAACACAATTGTTGATGGGTATGACGAGTTTGACGTTTGGCAGGCTCAAATGACCTATATTCAGTTCTTTGATCGCGTGTTGGGTGCTGACCGTCTGGCATTTGTGGCTGAAGTCGGTGTAAACCATGTTGCTGGTTTGCCCGATACTGATGATGCGCGTTATGGTCGTTCCGGTGCTTACGGTATTGGTACCACCACTGGCGGTGATGTTTGCTCAGATACAACCAGTAGTCTGAAAAACGAGAATGCAGATTACTGTACCGATGAAGGTTACGTAACTGAATGGTCAGGCGGTATCCGCGTCCGTACATCACTGGATTACAACAACGCCTTTGCTGGTGTGAACATGACTCCAAGTCTAACCTTGTCTTATGACAAAGGTTACGGTCCGGAGCCGGGTTCTCAGTTCATTGATGAACGTTTAGCTTACTCCCTGGGTGTGTCGTTCGTGTACCTGAACAACGCGTCACTGGATGTTGCTTACACCGGTTTCAGTGGCAACCGTTACGATCAGATGGTTGACCGTGACAACGTATCCCTGGCGCTGAAATACGCATTCTGATAACTGGCTCAAAACAGAACTATTGAGGTTTATGAACCATGCTGAAAAAACACTATAAAACCTGGGGCAGCGCGATTGCGCTGTCCCTGATGGTAAGCGCGGCGAATGCGGCGGTATCTCCGGCTGAAGCAGCCAAACTGGGTAAGCAGTTAACCCCAATCGGTGCTGAAATGGCCGGTAAGGGCGACATCCCGGCCTGGACTGGTGGTTTAACCACCATGCCGGCGGGCTTCGCCAAAGGCGATAAGCTGGTGAATCCGTTCCCGGATGACAAACAGAAGTTTGTTATTACTGCGGCTAACTACAAGCAATACGCGGCCAACTTAACCGATGGCCAGAAAGCGATGTTTGAAAAGTACCCGGAAACCTACCGTATGCCGGTGTACCAGACTCGTCGTACCGCGGCTTACCCGCAGAATATTTACGATTCCAGCAAAACCAACGTCACCACCACCAAACTGCTGGACGGTGGTAACGGTCTGACGAACTTCGTGGAAGGTGTGGCTTTCCCGATTCCGCAAAACGGTCTGGAAGTGGTGTGGAACCACATCGTTCGTTACCGTGGCGGCAGCGTAAGCCGTATTGTTGGTCAGGCTACTCCGCAAGCCAATGGCGATTATTCCATTGTGCGTCTGCAGGAGGAGTTTACTTTCCGTACCAAGCTGAGCGACTTTGCGCCGGACAAAGACGAAAACGTGCTGTTCTACTTCAAGCAGGACGTGCTGTCTCCGGCTCGCCTGGCGGGTAACGTACTGCTGGTACACGAAACGCTGGATCAGGTAAAAGAACCGCGTAAGGCCTGGGTATATAACGCTGGTCAGCGTCGTGTACGTCTGGCTCCGCAGGTGTCTTACGATGGTCCGGGTACTGCCGCCGATGGTATGCGTACCTCTGACAACCTGGATATGTACAACGGTGCTCCGGATCGTTACGACTGGAAACTGATCGGCAAGCAGGAAGTGTACATTCCGTACAACTCTTACAAGCTGAAAGATCCGTCGGTTAAGTACGATGACATCGTTAAAGCCGGCCACATTAATCAGGATCTGACCCGCTACGAACTGCACCGTGTGTGGAAAGTAGAAGCAACCCTGAAAGATGGCAAGCGCCATGTGTACGCCAAGCGTGTGTTCTACTTTGATGAAGACACCTGGCAAGCCGTTCAGATCGACCACTACGATGGCCGTGGTGAACTGTGGCGTGTGGCTGAAGCACACAGCGTGATGTACTACGATCACCTGGTGCCCTGGTATGCCGTGGAAACCCTGTACGATCTGAACTCTGGCCGTTACCTGGTGCTGGGTCTGGATAACGAAGAACCGACTTCTTATAACTTCGGCTTCCAGCGCAGCAGCGGTGACTACACTCCGGCGGCCCTGCGTCGCAGTGGTGTACGCTAAGCAGTCTCAGGAACCGGGGCAACCCGGTTCGGCAGACACAAAAAACCCGGCCTGTGCCGGGTTTTTTTATGCCTGTTGTTTCAGCAAATACCGGGGTTCAGAAGTTGTACACCAGGCTGGCCTGCAGCACGCTGCTGGCGTCTTTCTTAATGTATTCGCCGCGCAGGTCCAGGTATTTGTTCAGGTGCAGGCCGGCACCGGCGCCAATAATCAGGCCGTCGTCGTCACCGCCGTCCAGCCCTAAGCGGCCAATGGCGAACAGGTTGGGGTTAATTTCCGGCAGGTCTTTCGCAATGGTGCCGGCTACCCACAGGCCGCTGATGTCGGTGCCGTTGCCGTAAAAGTCATCGGTGGTGGCGTAACCCAGTTCCACCGTGGTAACCACATCCGCCATGTTGTTTTTCAGTTCATAACCGGCAAACAGGTTAATACCGGCGGCGTCGGCGCTGCCGCCACCGAAGGGAAAGTCGATGTGGTTGTAGGAAACACCGGCGCCCAGGTGCAGGCGGTTTTTATCAAAGCCGCTGGTGCTTTGTTCGGCGCTGGCGTGCAGGCTGAACAGGGGCAGGGCGGTGGCGATGGCCATTGCCAGGGGCGTTGTCAGTGCTTTGGGCAGTAATTTATTCATGGGTTGTCCTTATTGTTCGGGTTGTTTAATAGGGGTACAGACTTAACGGCGGCTCCTGCAGCGCAGCGGTTTGTTCGCGCAGCGCCAGAATATGCTCCGACCAGAAACGATGGCTGCCAAACCAGGGAAAGGCCGCCGGAAAGGCCGGGTCCTGCCAGCGGGTGCACAGCCAGGCGGCGTACTTCATTAAGCGTAAGGTGCGCAGCGATTCAATCAGTGGCAGTTCGTGCACTGGCAGCGGCCGGAACATTTCATAACCTTCCTGAATGACCATTAACTGCTGCTGTTGTTCCGTGCGGCTGCCACTTAACAGCATCCAGATATCCTGCATGGCCGGGCCTTGCAGGCAGTCGTCAAAGTCCACCATGTACAGCACTTCATCGCGCAGCAGCAGGTTGCCGGTGTGCAGGTCGCCGTGCAGACGTAACGATTGCGTCGGCGTTTCCTGCCAGCGTTGCTGTACCAGCTTAATCAGATCATCGGTAAGGCTTTGGTAGTTGTGGCGGTAGTCGTCGGGCAGCAGGCCAGAGGCCAGCACCTGTTGCTGCGCCAGCTGCAGGTCAGCCGGCCCTTGCATCACGGGCCGGTGCTGAAAATTCTTGTGGGCGCCGGCCTGATGCAGGCGCGCCAGCCAGCGGCCCAGCAGTTCCAGATCGTCGTCGTTACTCAGTTCCGGTGCCTGGCCACCACGACGCGGGAACAAAGCAAAGTAAAAACCGCTGTGCTCAAACAGGCTGTTGCCCTCAATTACCAGCGGGGCGACCACTGGCAGGTCTTCCTGTTGCAGTTCCAGCAGAAAATCCAGTTCCTCCTGAATGCAGGCACGGCTCCAGCGGTTGGGCCGGTAGAATTTGGCGATGATGGGCTGCTGGTCTTCAATGCCCACCTGATACACGCGATTTTCGTAACTGTTTAACGGTAATACGCGGGCATCGCAGTAAAACCCCAGGCTTTCGACCGCGTCCATTACTTTGTCCTGGCTGAGCAGGCTGTATGGGTGTTGCTGGGCAGAATCAGTGTCGGTCATGCGGCCTCCTGTGGTTGGCGCGCATTATGACCCTTTGGGTGGCGTTCTCGCCAGCGCCCACAGGCCAACAATGGCAGCGCCCTGTTGTTTTAACGCACGGGCGGCGGCATCGGCGGTCGCGCCGGTGGTGATGACGTCTTCTATTAATAAAATATGCTGCCCCTGCAGCGGCAGTTGGCCAGCCTGCAGGCTGCGCTGCTGGTTTTGCCGGCGCTGACGGCGGTTTAAACCGCGCTGATCCTGTTCGGTTGTGCCCGGTTGGTAGTGGCGCTGTAAGGCATTGCTGAGCAGTGGTTTGTGCATGGCGCTGGCCATGTGGCGAGCCAGTAAACCGGCGGGGTTAAAACCCCGGCGCAGTAATTTGCCGCGCGCCGAAGGCACAAAGGCAATGGCATCGATGCGGTGAATAATGTCTTGCGCGGGCATCTGCTGCCGCATTAACCAACTCAGGCGCGGCAGCCAGCGCAGCTGATGCTGGTCTTTGTATTGCTGCAGCCACAGGCTGACCGGTGCCCGGTATAAATAGGCGGCAAAGGCATAATCAAACGCCGGCGGTTGTTGCAGGCAATGCTGGCAGCGGCCTGGTTGTGACAGGGGTTCGGCGCATTGCGAGCAGGCGGCGCGGGCCATTGGCAGGTCAGCAAAGCAGGCCGGACAGAGGAATCCGGCCGGGCCGGCGGGGGCAAAGCACAGCTCGCATTCGGCTTGTTGGTTAAACCAGTGGGTAACTTCTGATAACTTGTAAACCAAAAATTCCTTTACAGTTGACCAGTATCCGTTGGTTTTTATCATGGCGCTCTCCCTGGGCTGATGCCGGGCAATATTAAGCCGTTTCTGAGGTAAGACTATGCGCCAACAGACTGATAATGGATTTCGCCATGATTGGCGGCGGGATGAAATTGACCAGATTCTGAAGCAACCCTTTGCGGATCTGTTGTGGCAGGCGCAGCAGGTTCACCGGCAGTATTTCTCGCCCAATCGGGTACAGGTGAGTACGTTATTGTCGATTAAAACCGGGGCTTGCCCGGAAGACTGCGCCTATTGCCCGCAAAGTGCGCACTACAGTACCGGCCTGAACCGGGAAAAGCTGATGGCGGTGGCGGCCGTGGTAGAAAAAGCCCGGGCAGCCAAAGCTTCCGGCGCAGAGCGCTTTTGTATGGGGGCGGCATTCAGCTCGCCGCATCAGCGTGATATGCCCGCGTTGCTGGCGATGGTGCAGGAAGTAAAGGCACTGGGGTTGGAAACCTGTATGACGCTGGGAATGCTCAGTGATACGCAGGCGCAGCAGTTGGCTGCGGCTGGGTTGGATTACTACAACCACAATCTCGATACTTCGCCGGAATACTATGGCGAGATTATTACCACCCGCAGTTACGCCCAGCGCTTGCAAACACTGCAGTATGTGCGTGAGGCCGGCATGAAGGTTTGCAGTGGCGGCATTGTTGGCATGGGTGAGCAGCCATCAGACCGTATTGGCTTATTACAACAGCTGGCCAATATGCCCCGCCACCCTGACTCGGTACCGCTGAATCAGTTGGTCGCGGTGCCGGGGACACCACTGGCCGATGCCGAACCTTTGTCGCCGCTGGAGTTTGTCCGTCTGGTTGCCACGGCACGGATTCTGATGCCGGCTTCCTGGTTGCGGCTGAGTGCTGGCCGGGAGCAAATGAGCGATGAAACCCAGGCGCTGTGTTTCCTGGCCGGTGCCAATTCCTTGTTTGTGGGTGATTGCCTGTTGACCACGCCCAACCCGGAACGGCAGCGTGATCAGAGACTTTTTGCGCAATTGGGTATTAATGCTGAACAACCGTT
>JAEWQT010000068.1 GCA_023399105.1 Pseudomonadota bacterium
GAGAATCCAATTTAAACTCATGTATCCGCCCTAATTTGAAGAAACGTCGCAGACTACGTAAGACGACAATGCTTCATAACGGTTTGCTTGACGACCATAGAGCTGTGGAACCACCTGAATCCATTCCGAACTCAGAAGTGAAACGCAGTATCGCCGATGGTAGTGTGGGGTTTCCCCATGTGAGAGTAGGTCATCGTCAAGCTCTTAAATAAAACACCCCGCTAGGTACGCCTAGCGGGGTTTTTTATTTCAGTTCATTTAACGGTCTGGCCGTCTGTCACCGTATAACGGGCTGTCCCATGTGACAAAATCGCCGGGAGCGATTTTGGACAGCTTTAGCTGCCCGCAGGGTGAGTGCCAGGATGGCACGAATCATTGTAGGTCATCGTCAAGCTCTTAAATAAAACAGCCCGGTAGCAGATGCTACCGGGCTTTTTTATTTTCAGATTTCGGCAATACTGCTGTTACTGAGTACGGGGCAGCGCAGCGGTTCATGTGACTGATCCGTCCGGAACGGATCAGGACAGCCATAGGCTGCCCGCAGGGCGGCACGAGTCACTGTGGGACATCGTCAAGGTTCCATGTGAACTAATCAATCAACAAAGCTGATTGAACAGCTGGCTTTCGGCATCAAACTCTTTACTGGTTATCTTGGTGAGACTTTTATAATTTCACCTTCTTCGATGACACTGATACAAAATTACGGGTAATAAAAAAGCCCGCATATTGCTATGCAGGCTTTTAGTATTCAGTGGTGCCCAGAGGCGGAATCGAACCACCGACACGCGGATTTTCAATCCGCTGCTCTACCGACTGAGCTATCTGGGCATTTCAGGAACAACGTGTTGTTCTTGAATTGGCGCGTATTAAACCCGTTGGTCGTTGGAGTGTCAACCCCTCTATTTCACTTTATTTATCTTTATTTTCAGGAACATAGCCCTCGGCTGCATCGAACTCCTGACCGCTCAGAAAGCGCTCACGTTGCTCGGTCAGATATTTCCGGGCTTGCATATCCATCATGTTCAGGTGTTTTTCATTAATCAGTCGCGTCTGGTGTTCTGTCCATTCGGTCCAGGCTTTTTTTGAAATTGTTTGCAGAATTTCCTCGCCCTTTGGACCCGGGAACGGGGCGGTAGCCAGTGCTTCAAGCTCTTGCTGATATTTTTTGCAAAATACAGTGCGGGTCATGGATATTCCTTTGTGCTCTGTTGCTGCAGCAGCATTTTAACCGGAGCTGCGAGGCCAATGTTGTCGGGTGTGACGGGATTGTACCAGCAGTGATTCGGATTGTCGGTTTCCTGCACCGTTGCCGGATGTCGTTGCAGCCGGAATACCACAGGCTGAATATGCAGATGGTAGTGACTGAACGTGTGTCGGAACGCCGGTAATTCCTGTTCTGCGGCTTCTGTACCGGGTAACAGGCGCTGAACCATCAGTCTGGCTGCTTCTCGGTCGGTACATTCCGGAAAACTCCACAAGCCGCCCCAGATTCCTTGCTGCGGACGTTGCTGCAGAAAATATGCACCGGCCGGATTGCTGATCATGATCAGGATTGTATGTTTTTCGGGTTTGGCTTTTTTCGGCTTGCTGTTGGGGAATTGCGCTGGATTGCCGGTTTTCAGGCCGAGGCATTGGGGCTGTAATGGACAGATACCGCAGGCGGGCTTGCTGCGGGTACAGAGGGTAGCGCCAAGATCCATCATGGCCTGGGTGTACTGTCGCGAGCTGTGGTTTGGTGTAAGCTCTTCTGCCAGTGACCAGAGTTGTTTTTGTACCTGAGCATCGCCGGGCCAGCCGGATATCGCAAAGCAACGGGTCAGCACTCGTTTTACGTTGCCATCCAGAATCGGGGCATGAATGCCCATGCTGATGGAAGCAATCGCGGCGGCGGTTGAGCGGCCAATACCCGGCAAGGTGGCCAGTTGCTCAACGGAACGCGGAAACTCGCCCTGGTATTCGCTAATAATGGCTTTGGCGCAGGCATGCAGGTTGCGGCCGCGGGCGTAATAGCCGAGACCGGTCCAGAGATGCAGGACTTCATCTTGGGCCGCCGCCGCCAGGCTGTGCACATCCGGGAAGCGTTGCATAAAACGCTCAAAGTATGGAATAACCGTACTAACCTGTGTTTGTTGCAGCATGATTTCCGATACCCACACCCGGTAAGGATTAATCTGTTGTTGCCACGGCAGGTGTTTACGTCCGTGTTGTTCGTACCAGAGAAGAACAGCGTCGCTGAAGTGTTGTTGTGTCATGGTGTATCTGTTTGCATGGATCGGCGATGATTGACGCTCAGATCCGGTTGAGTGGATGGCTTGATCGCTACTCAGCGCGATGGCTTTGGTGTGCGCTGAGGAACTGATGCAGCTGAGGCAGGGATAATGGTCTGCTGAATAAATACCCCTGTCCCTCATCGCAGTTATTCCGGCGCAGGAAGTGTAATTGCTCTTCCGTTTCTACGCCTTCGGCAACCACCGTCATGCTCAGTTTATGCGCCATGGCAATAACGGCTGCGGTAATGGCCATATCATTCTGATCGCCAGGAATGTCCATAACGAAGGATCGGTCTACCTTCAGCACATCGATCGGAAAACGTTTGATGTAGGCCAACGATGAGTAACCGGTACCAAAATCATCAATAGCGATCGAAATGCCGATTTTTTTAATCTCCTGCATCGTCAGGATGGCACTTTCGACATCCTCCATCAGGGTGCTTTCGGTCAGTTCCAGCTCCAGACACTGGGGCGGTATATTACTGATTTCAATGACGTTACGGATGCGCTGAAGCAGCTTCGGATCATTGAATTGTCGTGCTGACAGATTAACAGCAACCTTGGCGGTTGGTGGCAAGACTTTGCTGCGGATCAGCGAACTGATCTGGCGACAGCTTTGTTCCAGTACCCAGCTGCCGATGTCCAGAATTTGCCCGGTCTCTTCCGCGACCGGGATAAAGCGATCGGGGGGAATAAAGCCTTTTTCCGGATGATTCCAACGCAATAAGGTTTCAACTCCGGTGATGTGAAAATCAAACAAGCTGATTTTAGGCTGGAACACCAGGCTGAACTGTTCCCGGGTCAGTGCGTCGCCGATTTCTTTTTCCAGCGCCAGGTGCTCCAGAATAGAGCGGTTCATATCTTCTGAGAAAAACTGGAAGTTATTGCGTCCCATCTCCTTGGCGCGATACATGGCCAGGTCGGCATTTTTCATCAGCGTATTGGCGTCGGTTGAGTCATCCGGAGTTAAGGTAATACCAATGCTGACGGTTGTGATGATGTCCTGCCCTTTGATACGAATGGGTTTGGCCAGGGTGCGCAGCAGTTTTTCGGCCACGATCAATACGTCTGCACTTTGGCGGACATCGGTCAGCAGAATGGTGAACTCATCGCCGCCGATACGTGACACGGTATCGTTTTCCCTGACGGAGGATTGCAGCCGGTTGGCGACTTCCTTCAGCATCAGGTCGCCGGCATCATGCCCCATGGTGTCATTCACTCGTTTAAACTGATCCATATCCAGGAACAGCAGGGCCATGGATGATTTGTGACGCTGCGCCGTGATGACCGCTTTTTCGAGCCGGTTGCGGAACAGCCGGCGATTGGCCAACCCCGTAAGCGGATCGTAAAACGCCAGATTTTCCATTTGCAGTTGTGCCGATTTCAGTTCGGAAATATCTGAAATAGCGCCCAGATAGCCCAGCAGCTCGCCCTGCCTATCGTGCAGGGCGCTGGCCAGAACCTGAATCCAGGTGTGCTCATGGGACTTGCCGGTCAGGCGGATTTCCAGAGCGAAGCTTTCCTGCTCACAGGTCAGCTTATTCCAGGCCTGTTGTGCTTCGGTCAGATCATCGGGATGAATATGAGCAAACCAGTCGTGCAGAGAGGGCATTTCATCCGGAATATGGTGAATATCCCGCCAGCGCTGATTCACATACTGCAAGCGTTGCTTGGCATCAACCTGAAATATCCCTACCGGTGACAGTGCCGTTAATTTGCGGAAGCGTTCTTCACTGGTTTTCAGTGACGCATTTTCTTCTTCGACCGTACGCAGCAGAGCATTAAATAAATCGACCAGATCACCCAATTCATCATGGCTTTGTTTGTTCGCCCGGATTGAATAATCTTTTTTCAGCATGATATGGCGCAGGGTGTTCCCCAGCTCCTGTATCGGCCTTGCCACCACATTTTGCAGCTGGCTGGCGAGCAAAAAGGCCAGCATTACTGCGGTGACCAGAATCAGCACTGAAAAGAACAGAAATTGTCCCAGTCGTTGTAGCAGGCCAAGATGGCTGGCTTCAATGTACAGAGTGCCAATGGGCGCTTCGCCCAGCATAACCGGAAAGAACTGATAAAAATTCATCCCTTCGCTACCGTGTAGCTGGTGCAGTCTTTGCGGGCAGCGTGGCGCACTTTCCTGTGCTCCGGTATAGGCGGCGGCCAGTTCCTGATTGTCGGCGTAGATACAGCCACGGATAACACTGCTGTCCGCCGCCAGGGTATTCAGGTTGGTTTGCAGCATGGAGAAGTCGCTGAAGGTAAGAGCGGCACTGGCGCGGTTGGAAATGACTTCGCCCAGGATGGTCAGCTTTTTATCCACGTCCTGCCGGCTCAGATAGTATTCCAGCGAAATAAAAGCCAGGTTGGTAATAAGCAACGTCAGACCGGTGGTCAGCAGGGCAATGATCACCAGCTTGCGGCGTAGTGATTGGGTGTTTAGATGGCGGAAAAACAACAAGGGTTGTTACCTGCTCTGAGTGATTGGGTTGCCCGTTCGGTGCTTATCGTAGGGTTGAAAACAGATTCTCAGCTTAGAAAAAATAGGCGCTGATTGCCAACCCAAGTGAAAAAAAACTGGCCACAAGGGCCAGTAAGAAGGGAATGAATCAAGGAGAGTAATGCGTTAGTTTGCTGTTTGCTCGGCAAGTTCCGCCAGCAACGCATCCATGCTGATATTTTGCAGTCGTTCGTTCAGTTGATCACGATAGGTCTTAACCATGCCAAGACCGGCAATCACCGCATCATAAACCAGCCATCCGCTGTCAGAATTGGGTTTGTACAGACGGAAGTCGACTGGCACCAGGCTGCCATCCGTTTGTTTGACCGTACCTTTTACCAGCGCCCGGTCGCCGCTGTCGTTATAGCGCACTTCCTCGAAGCTGAATTGTTCGCCATTGAAGGCTTTGAACGCGCCGCTGTACGTGCGGATTTGCAGTTCAAGATAACGATCAATAAAGGCCTGACGCTGTTCCGGTGTGGCACGGCGCCAATGCTTGCCCAGAGCGCCCATGGCAATACGCTGCTGATCAATCACCGGAACGATCCAGGTCATCACCAGTCGGCGGATTGCCTCATCCGTGCGTTGCTCTGGTGGCAGTTGATTCAGTTCATTGATAATACCGATGGTGGCCTGCTCGACCACCGTACGGGGATCTGCGGTCGTGGCTTGCACGCCGGCAGACAGAAAGACCGCTGCCACTATAATGACAAAGGCCGAGAAGGATTGCAGAGCGATTTTCATAAATGACAACCTTGTTTCACGCATTGCGGCAGTATGAGCAAGAGTGCTGCAGAATGAAAGCTGCCCGGCGTGAATGGCCTGTTGCCTGAATGGAACGTTTCTTCAGCCGTTATGCCGATACTGCAGTTCACCATCGGCGGCCATAAAGCCCCGGTGTTGTAATGCCGGTTGCAGGTTTTCCGGACAGTCACGCACAACCAGACGTTTATCTTCTTCCTGCGCCCAGCGCTGGATAAAGTGCAGCATCTGATGCATCACGCCGCGTCGTTGCGTCACGCTGCGCACAC
>JAEWQT010000081.1 GCA_023399105.1 Pseudomonadota bacterium
GGCTTAAATACATGCTGAACAGGGCCACCACCAGCATCATAAACGCGGCCGGAATCAGGCTATAACCCAACAATTTTTTATCGGAGAAACCGGTGGCGGTCAGCACCGTCATTTCACTTTCGGCGTACAAGCGGCCATAACCGATCAGGATCGACAGAAATAATGCCAGCGGAATGATAATTTCCAGAAAGGACGGCATCCGGTACAACAACGCCAGCAGAATTAATTCCATCGACACTTCGCCGGCCGCTGCCGAGGCCATGGTCTTAATCAGCCGGCCACTGACAATAATCATCAGCAGCACCAGCGTGACCGCAAAAAAAGTACCGCTCAGTTCCCTGACCAGATAACGGAAAATAATCAAAATACCAACCTTAATACCCACAAACGGCTGTGTTCTGCCGGCGATTTTCGTACACTGAGTACTGTTCTGCACAGGTCTTACCGCAGTACGACCGGTGTTTATCCGCCCGTTGTTACCCGCCAGGAGTCATCATGAATTACCAGATTTCGACCCATTCTGCTGCCGAAGTTCAGGCGAGCTGTATTGTGGTCACTATCGATCAGTCAGGCAAGCTGTCTGACAGCGCGGCTGCCATCGACAACGCCAGCCAGGGTTACCTGCAGGCCCGTTTTGCCGCCGGCGATATTCAGGGCAAAACGGCACAGACGTTGCTGTTACCCGCCGTCGCCGGCATTCGGGCCGAGCGCGTCTTGCTGGTCGGCACCGGCAAAGACGCCCTGAAAGCTGCCGATGCGGTAAAAATTCTCAACGCCATTGCCAGTGCCACCAGCAGCATCAAAGGCAGCATTGCCCTGGCACTCGAAACCCTGACCAGTGACGCTCTGTCTGCCACCTGGTGGGCCGAGCAAACTGCCATGGCATTCGGCAATGCGCTGTATCGTTACACCGAAACCAAAGGTAAGAAAGACGACGCTGAAGAGCCGCGCCAGCCCGACACTCTGATCTGGCTGGGCAGTGATCAGTCGGCGGCGCTGGCCAAAGGTGAGGCCATTGCTCAGGGCGTCAGCTACGCCAAACACCTGGGCAACCTGCCCCCCAACATCTGCACCCCTTCGTATCTGGCCAGTGAAGCCCAGAAACTGGCCGCCAATGGTGCGTTGGACGTGACCATTCTGGATGAAGAAGAACTGGAAAAAATGGGCGCCGGCGCCTTTGTGTCGGTGGCCAAAGGTTCTTCTCAGCCGGGCAAGATGATTGTGATGAACTACCGTGGCGCTGCCGATAAAAACGCCGCTGCACACATGATTCTGGGTAAAGGCATTACCTTCGATACCGGCGGCATCAGCCTGAAACCGGGCCTGAACATGGACGAGATGAAATACGATATGTGCGGCGCCGCTTCCGTACTGGGTACCATGAAAGCCCTGCTCACATTAAAACCGGCCATTAACGTTATCGGTATGATCACCAGTGCCGAAAATATGCCGGCTGGCCACGCCAGCAAGCCGGGCGATGTGGTGACCACGCTGTCGGGCAAAACCGTGGAAATCCTCAACACCGACGCCGAAGGCCGCTTGGTACTGTGCGACGCCATGACCTACGGCATCAACACCTTTAAGCCGGCCAGTCTGGTCGATATTGCCACCCTCACCGGCGCCTGTATGGCCGCACTGGGCCGTGTGAATTCTGGTCTGTTCACCACCGATGAAGCCCTCGCCGGCGAACTGCAGCAAGCCGCGTCGTACAGCGGTGACAAAGTATGGCGTCTGCCCCTGGAAGACGACTATCAGGAATTGCTGGATTCCAACTTTGCCGACATCGCCAACATCGGCGGCCCGCTGGCCGGTGCCACCACCGCCGCTTGTTTCCTGTCGCGCTTTACCGAAGGCACGCCTTGGGCGCATCTGGATATTGCCGGCACCGCCTGGAACAGCGGTGGTAAAACCAAAGGCGCCACCGGACGTCCGGTACCGCTGCTGGTGAACTATCTGCTGGCCAAATAATGCTGTTCCGATAAAGCATTTCTGGCACAAACAGCCTGCCCCTTAGGGGGTAGTGCTGTTACCATCGATCAGCAACGTTACCCATGGTTTTATAACGAGAACATTCCATGACCCTGACCGATATCCTGAACAACCGCTATTCTGTCCGTGCTTTCAAATCCGATCCGGTGCCGGAAGCAACGTTGAAAGAAGTCTTGCAACTGGCACAACGCGCACCATCCAATTGCAATGTGCAGCCCTGGCAGACCTATGTGGTGTCCGGCGCCAAAAAGGACGAACTGAAAAAAATACTCGTCGGCACGGTGATGAAACAGCAGACTCCGAAGCCGGATTTTAACTGGAAAGTGGCGTACGAAGGCGTACACCGTGAACGTCAGTTTGGCTCAGCCAATGCGTTATACAGCGCGATGGGCATCGCCCGCGAAGATAAAATGAAACGCAATATGGCCATGCTGCGCAACTGGGCTTTCTTTGATGCCCCCCACGTCGCCTTTTTCACTATGGATACTTACCTGGACATTATGGGTGCGGTGGATATCGGCATTTACGCGCAAACGCTCACGTTGCTGCTGAAAGAACGCGGCATCGACAGCTGCATGCAGGGTGCGCTGGGGCAGTTCCCGCAACCCCTGCATGAATTTCTGGGGCTGCCGGAAGGCCGTGGCGTGTTATTTGGTATGTCGTTCGGTTATGCCGATGAGGCCGCTGCCGCCAATCAGTGCCGAACTGAGCGGGCGGAACTGACAGATGCGGTAGAATTTATCGGATAAAACCAAGTGGCCCGGTGTAACCGGGCCATCGTTTTAGCGGCCAATCAGAGCTTCGATCACCTGATCTTTGCCCAGCTCTTTGGCCTGATACAACGCCTGATCAGCGCGCCGCAATGTGTCGGAGTATGATCCATCTTCCGCCACAATACTGGCTACCCCCATACTGACCGAGGCCGCCGAACCGGCAACAGCAAAGCGGTTCAGCGCCGCATGCAACAGCTGGTGCAAACGCTGAGCAAACTGCAACGCCTGTTCTGGCCCCGTATTCGGCAACACAATCACAAACTCATCGCCACCAAAGCGACAGGCAATATCGTTTTGCCGCAGCTCTGAACGACACACGGCCGCAACCACCTGAATCAACTCATCACCGGCCTGATGACCGAGGGCATCATTAATAAGTTTCAGGTTATCCAGATCAAACATCAGAATGGAATTCTGCACACCATAGCGTGACGTCAGCTCGTAATGACCGCCAAGCTCATACTCCAGTTTTCTGCGGTTAAACAGTCCGGTCAGCTGGTCAGTGTCACTCAGCGTTTTCAGTTGTAATTCCAGCTCATGCCGGGCGGAAATATTGCTGGCCACCCACAGCACCACATCTTCGCCACAGACCTGAAAATCCAGCGCCTGCACCCGGCCTTCAAACCAAATGGGTATTTGCGGCCCCTCATCGGGCAGATCTTTTACGTCCCGGTTGCTCAGTTCGTATTCTGCGATCAGCAATTGGCGGGAATCCAGTGCCAGCGCAATCTGATCGAGAAACCAACGAGCTTTATCGGGTTTGATCAGGTCGGCAATGTAACAACCGACCAAGCCGCTGCCATCATGGTAATAACGGGCATCACGCCCACCGAACAGGGCCATATACTTGCCACTGCGGGACAGAATAAATGCCGGATCCGGCAACGCCTTAAGAATTAAAGCCATCTGTTCGAGGTTGATCATACTATTCAGCATCCCTGTGAGTTTTAAACCTAAGGAGCTTCTGAATAACTCGCGCAGAGCTGTGCAGAGTTATTCAGAGGCTCCTTAACACTGCTGGTCGGATTTAACATAGCAGTAAAAATACGGCAGGTGGTACTTTATTACCGCCTCTACCAAAAAGACCACCCGAAGGTGGCCTTTTGGCGGTTACTACTACAGGGCCTCAAGCCTCAGCAGCAGTGCTCGTGGCCGTCGGTAAAATCAATGGCCATAAAAATAGAGGTTTGCGGGAACTGGGTCGGATACGCCATGTAGTAATGGGTATTCTCTTCCACCGGCCACCAGCAGGAGGCGGCACGCGGTACATCAGCCAGGGTCACACGCTCGACACTGTACTCCAGGTCCATACCTGCGGTTTCCGGGAAGAAGGCCTGGAAGTTTTCCGGGAAGCCGGCTTCAGCAGTGTTCAGTTTGTCTTCAATTTTCAGTTCGCGCAGTTTCTTTTCCCATTCCGGGTCCTGGCTGCATTCAATGAAGAAATCGGCCAGGTAACGGCTGTGTAATTTTTTAACGATACGGGCGTTTGACATGTTTCAGTTCCTGTCGGCAATACGCTGCCATTAATAAAAAAGTTACCAGGGTAAGGACTGGCCATTGGAGTGCCAGAAACCACCGGTATTATCCAGAGTCAGTTCATCGATACGGGCTGCCAGACCAGCAGCGGCCTGAGCAGGCGTAATATCGCCACTGAATCCCACCATACGGGTTTGTACGTAGCCTGGGTGCAATTGCGCTACCGCAATACCGCGCGGCTTCAGATCCATGGCCAGCGACTTACCCAAAGCATTCAACGCCGCCTTGGAAGCACGATAACCATAGTAGGCACCGGAACCGTTATCCGCGATGGAACCCATACGGCTGGTGATGTTGGCAATTTTGCTGCCCTCAGCCATCAGAGGTAACAACGCCACGGTCAGTTCCAGCGGTACCAGGGCGTTGATTTCCAGCTGGGTACGGATACGGTCAAAATCCATATCGTCGAGGGTTTCATTGGTAAACACCCCGGCGTTATTAATCAGGATATCCAGCGGGCCTTCCAGCAGCTGCTCCGTAATCGTGGCGACAGCATCCATGGCGCCCGGTTCGGTCAGATCAATACCACTGATCACCTGATCGGCAATATCTTCCAGTTCATCGCTGGTTTCCCGACAGACGCCGGTAACGGCATCGCCACGGGCGGCATACAACTTTGCCAGTTCCAGACCAATGCCGCGGTTGGCACCGGTAATCAGCACATTCGCCATGATGTTCTCCTGCAGGCACGGACAATCAGCATCCGTTTTCAAGGGTCGCCATACTACCCTGTTTTGGTTAACAACTTAAGGAGCCTCTGAATAACTCGGTGCCCGCTCTGGATGACAGGAAAGTCATGAATCACGAAGCCGGGTTGCAGGCATAGCGGGTTCTGGCAAAAACCGGCGACACCGAGTCAGGGCTTTCCTGCTATCCCCGCAGGGCGCGGCTTTCCGGGCCGTATAGCGGCGTTGGCGAACTTGAAAAGGGCTCGCCATTCTCTGCGTTCACCGCCTTGCTCTACAGCCCGGAAAGACTCGCGCAGAGCTGTGCAGAGTT
>JAEWQT010000141.1 GCA_023399105.1 Pseudomonadota bacterium
GCACCCAGTAACACCAGCACCAGGCCAAAGCCGAGGGCCATCATAAAGCCGTCAACCACCGACGGCAGAATGGGGTTTTTGCAGGCAAAGGCATCGGCGCGGCCGAGGATGATGCAGTTGGTGACGATCAGCGGAATAAAAATGCCCAGCACTTCGTACAGTTCGTAAGTAAAGGCCTGCATCACCAGTTCGGCGACGGTGACGAACGACGCAATAATCATCACAAACGCCGGCAGGCGCACGGCATCGGGGACGTGGTTGCGGATTAACGACACCGAGAAGTTAGACCCCACCAGGACCAGCATGGTGGCCAGCCCCAGGCCCAGCGCATTCACCACCGAGCCGGTGACCGCCAGCAACGGACACAGGCCGAGCAGCTGCACCAGCGCGGGGTTATTTTTCCACAATCCATCAAGGCTGATATCGGCAAGAGATTTGGTCGACATGATTATTCTCCGGTGGCTGCGGCCGGTTGTTTGGCCACCTGCCGGTTAAGCAGAATATTCTGATGCTGGCGGAAAAACAGCTGCGCGTGTTTAACCGCTTTCACCACCGCCCGCGGGGTGATGGTGGCGCCGGTAAACTGGTCGAAATCACCGCCGTCTTTTTTCACGGCCCAGCGTTCTTGGGCCGGATTGCTCAGGCTTTTGCCATTGAATTCCAGCACCCAGGGGGATTTTTTCAAGTCGATTTTATCGCCCAGTCCCGGGGTTTCCCGGTGTTCGGTAATGCGCACGCCGGCGATGCTGCCATCGGCATGAATGCCAACCAGCAGGCGGATTTCCATGGTGTAACCATCGGGTGCCACCACCGGCAGAATGACCGTGCTCACGTCGCCATCGCGGCGCGCCAGGTGGATTTTATCGCTGGCTTTTAACGGCCCTAATAATTGCTGATTAAAGCGCTGGTCGATGGCCAGGGTGTCGTTCAGCAGGTCGTTGTTGTAGCTGCCAACGGCGACGATTTCATTCAGCGCGCGGGCCTGGGCCAGTTCAATGTTGCGCTCGATACGCTCTGAAGTGGCCACCTTGGCCACGGCAATGGCGCCGGCGGTCACCAGGGCAAATAAGCCCAGACCAATGGCATTGCGGCGGATGGATTGCAGTAAGTCGTTCATACGGAATCCTCAGCGCGTTTTCGGCGGTAAACCGCGTTTGGCTTTGGCATGGCCATAGCTGCGCGGTTGGGTGTAAGCGTCGATAAAGGGCGCAGCAAAGTTCATCAGCAGCACGGCAAAGGCCACGGCATCGGGGTAGGCGCCCCAGGTGCGGATCACATACAGCAGAATGCCGATACCGGCGCCGTAAATCAGTTTGCCGCGCGGGGTGGTGGACGCCGACACCGGGTCGGTAGCAATAAAAAACGCGCCCAGCATGGTGGCACCGCTGAGCAGGTGCAGCGACAGCGGGGTGTACATGTCTTCGTCCCAGCCGAACAGCAGCGAACACAGGCTCAGCGCCAGCAGCATGGAGACCGGAATGTGCCAGCTGATGATGCGCTTCCACAGCAGGAACAGACCGCCGGCCAGAAACGCCAGATTCACCCATTCCCAGCCGCCATTCAGCCAGCCGTTGAAGGTGGCGGTGGCGCGAACGCTGTCGGCGGTACCGGTACCGATCAGATGTTTGTAAGCATCCAGCGGTGTGGCCCCGCTGTAGCCATCGGCGATGGGCAACCCGGCAAAAATAACCTGCAGAGTATCGGCGAAACTCAGTACCGGCTGGCCGCTCATCTGTACCGATAAGGCCCAGGTGGTGGTCATTTGTACCGGAAACGACACCAGCACCAGCGCATAGCCGACCATGGCCGGGTTAAACGGATTATTGCCGATGCCGCCGTAGAGCTGCTTGGCAAAGACGATGGCAAAACTCACCGCCACAATAGTGACCCAGAAGGGGGTAAAGGGCGGCAGCGCCAGACCCAGTAACACGCCGGTGAGCAGCGCGGTGTTGTCGCGCAGGAAAAAGCCCAGCGGGCGCTTACGCAGTTTTAAGATCAGCGCCTCGCTGGCGATGGCGGTGAGCGCTGCCAGCACTACGTTAATCAGCGTGCCCCAGCCGAACAGGCCGGTGAGTACCAGCAGGCCGGGCAGGGTGGCCAGCGTGACGGTCAGCATCAGCCGTGGGGTGCTGTTGCTGCCGTGGGTGTGGGGGGAAGACAGTGTCAGCAATGCCATGATCAGGCCTCATTCGCCGGTGTGGAACTGCCCGGTAAGGCGGCCAGTTCCTGTTGCAGTTGATGCAGTTTATCCAGTTGCTTCTGCACGCCCAGCGCCAGTGCCCCGACCGTGTCCAGCCCTTCGGCTTTGGCCATGTCGTGACGTTCCTGCATTTTGGTGACGCGATCCTGCTGCGCCAGAATTTTCTTCTGCAGAGCGTCGATGGCTTCCGCACTGGCCTGAGCCTGAGCGGCAGTATCCGGCGCAGCAGTGGCTGGAGCCTCGCCATTCAGGGCGGCTTGCCAGGCGGCGTGCGCTTCGTTAACGCGCTCCTGCTGTTTGTCGATGCCCGCCTGCAGCGCGGCGATGGTATCCAGTCCTTGTGCCTGTGCTTCCGCCAGTCGCTGCAGGGCGGTATCCAGTCGGGCTTTGGCGGTTTCCCATTTGCGCTGCAGGCGCTCGGGGCTGTT
>JAEWQT010000149.1 GCA_023399105.1 Pseudomonadota bacterium
GCTCTTCCAGCAAGGCCGGCCATAACGCCAGCGACTGCAAGCCCAGCTGAAACACCTGCGGATGGCACAGCGGCGATTCCGACCAGGGTGCAACCATGCCCGCGGCAGTCCAGGCTGCGGCTTGCGGCGCTTCTGCGGATGCCTGTTCGTAGACGCTGACGGACATGCCCTGCCGGGCCAGCCGCCACGCCAGTAAGCTGCCCAATAAACCGGCACCGGCAATGTGCCAGTGCGTTGGCTGTGGTTTCATACCTCTGCCTCCCGGTACAACTGGCTGCCCTGGGCGCGGAATTCGGCGGCTTTTTCCTGCATCGCCTGCCGGGTTTCCTGCTCGGCCTGTGCGGCGGCAAAATCGCGGACGTCCTGCGAGATTTTCATGGAGCAGAATTTCGGCCCGCACATGGAACAAAAATGCGCCAGCTTATGGCCTTCTTTCGGCAGAGTTTCATCGTGGTAAGCGCGCGCAGTATCCGGGTCGAGCGCCAGATTAAACTGATCCTGCCAGCGGAATTCGAACCGCGCTTTCGACATGGCATTGTCGTGCAGCTGCGCCGCCGGATGACCTTTGGCTAAATCCGCGGCATGGGCGGCAATTTTGTAGGCGATTAATCCCTGTTTTACGTCGTCTTTATTGGGCAGACCCAGATGCTCTTTGGGGGTGACATAGCAGAGCATGGCGCAGCCATACCAGCCGATTAACGCCGCACCAATGCCTGAGGTAATGTGGTCGTAACCCGGCGCGATATCGGTGGTTAAAGGGCCCAGTGTATAAAACGGTGCTTCGGCACAATGCTCCAGCTGCCGTTCCATATTCTCTTTAATCAAATGCATCGGCACATGGCCCGGCCCTTCAATAAAGGTCTGCACGTCGTGTTGCCAGGCAATTCTGGTTAACTCGCCCAGGGTTTTTAATTCGGCAAATTGAGCGGCATCGTTGGCATCGGCAATAGAGCCCGGACGCAGCCCATCCCCCAGCGAAAAACACACATCGTAGGCTTTCATAATCTGGCAGATATCGTCGAAATGGGTGTAGAGGAAATTCTCCTGATGATGCGCCAGACACCATTTCGCCATGATCGAACCACCCCGGCTGACAATGCCCGTTACCCGGTTGGCGGTCAGCGGAATATGGGCCAGACGAACACCGGCGTGAATGGTGAAATAATCCACGCCCTGCTCTGCCTGCTCAATTAAGGTATCGCGATATATTTCCCAGGTCAGGTCTTCGGCCACGCCGTTGCACTTTTCCAGCGCCTGATATAACGGCACAGTCCCAATCGGCACCGGTGAGTTGCGGATAATCCATTCACGGGTTTCGTGAATATTATCGCCGGTGGACAGATCCATCACGGTATCGGCGCCCCAGCGGGTGGCCCATACCATTTTTTCCACTTCTTCCTCTATGGAAGACGTCACGGCCGAGTTACCGATATTGGCGTTCACCTTAGTGCGGAAATTACGCCCGATAATCATCGGCTCGGTTTCCGGGTGATTAATATTACAAGGAATAACCGCACGCCCCCGGGCAATTTCGCTGCGCACAAACTCCGGGGTAATTTCCGCCGGAATCGAGGCGCCAAAACTCATGCCCGGATGCTGATGCTGCTGTGCTTCATCCAGTTGCGCCCTGCTTAACGCCAGATTCTCCCGGATCGCCACATACTCCATTTCTGGCGTAATAATTCCCTGACGGGCATACCACAGCTGGCTGACGTTTTTACCCGGTAGCGCCCGACGCGGCTTGCGCTTTAAATCGAAACGCAGGGATTCCAGCGTCAGATTCATCTCACGCAACCGGGCATAAGCGGAACTGAACGCTGGCAATTCTTCGCTATCGCCCCGTTCAGCAATCCAGTCTTCGCGCAATGCGGGTAAACCTTTTCGCACGTCAATCGTCGCCGCAGGGTCGGTATAGGGTCCGGAGGTATCGTAGACACGAACCGGAGCGTTAACCTCTGCGCCGCCATTGGCCAGTGGTGTCGGCGTCAGATGAATTTCGCGCAGCGCCACCTGCAGATCAGACCGGCTGCCCGGGATGTGTATCTTTTCCGACCCCGGAAAGGGCTGCCGCGACAATTGGCTGACGGAAAGTGAATCGCGCAACGCGCGGTGATGATGTTTGCCCATGCTCAGTACCTTTTTGCAAATCCCTGATGCGAAACAGCAGGAAGAAAAAAACACGGCAGGCAGCGGAGAAAAAACGAGGAGACGGAAACAGGCGCAGCCGGACGGCTGACGCAGAAAAATCCCGCCTTTCTGTTCCCTACGCTGGCACTAACCAGATCAGGTTCAACGGGACCCGCATAATCAATGCGATCTCAGCGACTTGGTGTTATGCAGAACATAATCACCGGACGCACCCCGACAGAAACGGCGCTCAGTCTAAGATGGAAAAAAGCCGGGAACAAGCCCGGCCGTAGATGAGTTAAACAAAGCGTTAACGGGCGAGCAGAAAATGTGCACGTGCGGTGGCAATCGGTGAGGTGCGGTCGGTTTGCCAGGCGGTAATCGCCACGTTGGCGACGCGAGATCCCTGACGCCACACCTGGCACTCGGCAAAGGTATCCTGATGGCGACCGGCGCGCAGATAATCCAGCGAAAAGTCGATCATTTTCGGTAAGGCCGCGGTATCCATGGTCATCATCAGATGCAATGAAGCCGACAGTTCCATAAACCCACCAATCACCCCACCGTGGATGGCCGGCAGAATCGGATTACCGATGTTGTCGGGGTTTTTCGGCAACGTAAACAACACATCATGGCCAAAGCGCTGAAACTCCAGGCCAATTAATTGTGCGTAGGGAATGCTGGCCACCAGCGGTTTAAAATCGCCACTCTGCTGGGCCTGCTGAATAATCTGTTCAAAGCTCACAGCGCGGCTCCTTGATAGGGGGTACCTTGTTCAATACAGGCACGGAATTCTGGTGGCGTCATTTCCGGGCCAATCCGCATAAACGCAGCAGCACATTTGGCAATCAGATCACCATTGCTTTCCTGCACCACCTGACACTCGGTAAACACCACGTTCGGGGTAATGCGCACTACGCGCGCTTCGGCCAATAAATTCTGTCCCGGTTCGGCAGCGGTCATATAATCCATGCGCAGATCCAGCGTCGGGCAGAGCTCAAAACCGGGCAGGCTGGAAAACACCGCCGTACCACAGGCAGTATCCATCAGAGTGGTCAGACTGCCACCGTGCACAGTACCGGTTAACGGATTGCCAACGATCTTGTCGCTGTACGGCAAACGCATCACCAGCAGATTTTCTTCCGCTTTTTCGACCGTCAGCCCTAACCGCTGACAATGACGTAAGGTCGCCAAAAAGCGCTCGGCCCGGGTTTTTACAGATAACGTCATGGACTTCCCACCTGTTTGTTCTGCGTGGATCATGGATACCAGCTGCCACCGAAGCAGTCGGGCCGCCGTTATACCTGAAGCAATGCCGGACGCAATGACCACTTCGCCGGGCAGAGTTAACATTTATGCTCAATACCAACCGAAAGAACAGATTTTTATGCCAGCAATACCGGGCAATGGCACAAGCACCCTGCCGCCCGCTACCGGCCTCATGATAACGTAGCAACCTCCGGGCAGTCTCTGAAGAACGCCGTACAAGAT
>JAEWQT010000265.1 GCA_023399105.1 Pseudomonadota bacterium
GGGTTAAGCGTTTGGCGTACTTTGTATTGTTTACGAAGTGCGCTGAACCCTGAACGCCGAACCCCAAACGATTAACTCCCTCCCTCATACCCCAGCTGGCGCCAGCCTTCGTACACCATCACCGCCACGGCGTTAGACAGGTTCATACTGCGCGACTGCGGCAGCATCGGCAGGCGCAGCCAGCGTGAATGTGGTATCTGCAGACGGATATCCTCTGGCAGTCCGCGGGTTTCCGGGCCAAACAGCAAATAATCCCCGGCCTGGAACTGTGCCGCTGAATGGCTGGTGCTGCCTTTGGTGGTGAGGGCAAAAATCCGCTCCGGTTGCTGACTTGCGACAAAGTCTGCAAAGTTTTGGTATCGGCGTATGTGGGTGAATTCGGAATAATCCAGCCCAGCGCGGCGCAGGCTTTTTTCATCCATGCTGAACCCCAGCGGTTCAATCAGATGCAGCTGGCAGCCGGTGTTGGCGCACAGACGGATAATATTACCGGTGTTGGGCGGTATTTCCGGTTCGAACAGAACAATATTGAACATTCAGACTCCTGGCAGAATGGCGGCAAAGAACAACTATTTTTGTCAGAATGGGCAGGATGCGCCATAACATTCGGCTACAATGCCGTAACTGAATATCAACAGACGAGGTGGTGATGCGCTGGCCCTGGCAACGCAGTCGCGGGGAATTAAAACCGCAAACAGCGGTAATTGGCATCAGTTTTTACCGGCAACAGCCGGCAGCGGTGCTGTGGCGTAATGGCACCATCGAAAACAGCTACCAGGCCATGACCGGCGAAACCGGCTGGCATGGGCTGGAAACCTGGTTGGCGACCTTGCCGGCTGCCTTGCCTGCTGTCATTTGTCTCGATCCCCTCCAGTATGAGCTGCATCTGCTGGAAGCGCCGGCGGTGGCCGATGATGAACTGGCCGATGCCCTGCGTTTCCGGATGCGCGATTTATTACCCCCCAATGCTGAACAGCACAGTGTGATTCAGGCCTTCCGGCTGCCTGCCGACGCCTATCGCGGCCGCATGGATATGGCCTATGCCGCCGTGGCAAACCGTGAGGATATCCGTCAGCTGGTGAACTGGTGTCAGCATCAGCCCGTGCGGCTGCGGCAACTGCTGATTCCGGAACTGGCTTGTCTGCAGCTGGTGGCCGGGCAGGAACCGGAAACCCCGGTAGCGGTGCTGAATCTTCACGATGATGACGGCACTATTGCCCTGTACGCCGCCGGTGCTCTGTATCTTTCCCGCCGCATTGGCACTGGTCTGAAAGCCCTGGGGGTGGGAGCCGGAGCCGATGGTCTGAGCCTGCAGAATGATGCGCCGCTGGAAGCCCTGGCGCTGGAGATTCAGCGTTCGCTGGATTATTTCGACAGCCAGCAAGGCATGGGCGTGGTTGGTCAGTTGTGGGTGTTGCCGCCGTCCGGCGCGGAAATTGATGAATTACTGCCACGTCTGGAAAACAACCTGAATGTACCGCTGCGACTGTTCAGCAGCGCGCTCTGGAACACCGGTCAGCCGGCGGATGCCGCTCTGCTGATCGCCCTGGGGGGAGCGCTGAGCTATGAACTGGACCATTAAACAACGGCTGAATTTTTATACCAGTGAGTTCCGGCCACCGGCGTTGCCGGACGATATTGCCCGCCTGCTGTGGCGGCTGGGTTTGGTCTTGCTGGTACTGGTGGCGCTGATGCTGGGGCTGGGGCTGTGGCAACTGCTGGCCGGCGCCTCGGTACAGCACTGGCAGCAACAACAACTGCTGGCCACTCAGGCCTTGCAGGAAGAACAGCTGCGCCGGCCGCAGCGGCGTGAAGACCCGCAGTTACTGCAGCAGCGCGATGCCGCCAAAGCTCAGTTACGCCGCAGCCAGCAGGTGCTCAGTTATCTGAGCCGTGATCAGTTACAGCAGAGCCAGTCGTTCCGCTTACGAGTGGCGCAGCTGGCCGAGGTGCCGGTATCGGGGGTCTGGTTGCAGCGCTTTATGTTCAGTGATGGCGGCGCGCATCTGCGGCTGGAAGGCCAGCTGAATGATCCGGCGCTGCTGGCCAGTTATGTCGCGGCACTGAATGAACAAAGTGCATACCGCAACCATGCCTTCCGCCAGGTCGACGTACAGCGCAGTGAGCAGGCGGCGTTGCAATTTGTACTCGACAGCCGGGCACCGAAGATGGCGGAGGAAGCCCGATGAAGTCGTCATTACGTTATTGGTGGCGGCAGCCGCAGGCGCAACGCCTGATTAAGCACTATCAGGCGCTGGCCCCGCGCGAGCAGACACTGCTGCAGCTGACGTTGTACAGCGTGCTGGCGGTTATGGTGCTGTTACTGGTGTTGGAGCCCGGCTGGAAAAATCTGCAAACGCAGTGGCAGCAGGCCGCTGCCGCCCGCGCAGAAACCGGGCAGTTGCAGCAATTATTAGACGCTCTGCAGCAACAGGAGCAGCCCGATCCGGATGCCGTGCTGCGTCAGGAGCTGGCGCAGCTGGCCAGTGAACAGGCTCTGCAGGAACAACGCATCGCGGCCCTGACCGATGCACTGGTGTCGCCGGCTCAGATGATTCCGCTGCTGAAAGCGCTGTTGCAACAGGATAAACGCCTGCAGTTAGTCAGCCTGACCACCTCGCCGCAGGAGTCTCTGCAACTGGATGGTGGTGATAACAGCGCTTTGTTGTTCCGGCATGGGTTACGGTTGCAGTTAAAGGCTACCTATGACGGTCTGGTCGAGTATCAGCAACGTCTGGACAGCCTGCCGTGGCGGGTGTACTGGCAGACACTGGATTATCAGGTGCAGCAGTATCCGCACGCGGATGTGCTGCTGGAGCTGTACACCTTCAGCCTGAATGAGGAGGTGTTGGGTGGTTAAGACGCTATTGGCCATGCTGCTGATTGCGGCAGCTGCTGCGGTAACCGTGGTGCAGGCCGATCCGACCCGGCCACCGGGCTGGGGTGCCACGGCGGCGCCGGCGGTCAGCAGTAAGCCTCTGCAGTTGCAGCAAATTACCTATTCCGCCAGCCAGGCTTCGGCCGTGATTAACGGGCAGCTGGTCACCACCGGCGCCAGCGTCGATGGCGCCAAAGTGCTGACCATTAAGCCCGACCGGGTGCTTATTCTGGTGCGTGGCCAGCGCCGCGAACTGACTTTATTTAACCGCGCAGATGTCAAACGGAATACACAATGACTCAGCTTCAAACGGATAAACGATTACTGTGGTTACCCCTGCTGCTGGCGTTAACCAGCTGCTCTTCTGTGGCCACTAAACCAGCCCCGGAGGAAGCTGCGGAGCAGTTGCTGACGGCTGATCAGGAACCGGCCCCGGCGCTGGATCTGCAGCAGTTATTACCACCGCTGGAAAATAACCTCAGCACAGCGGAAGAGCGTTTTGATGTGGTGGCCGAGGCCACCCCGGCGCCGTTATTTTTCCGCAGTCTGGTAACCGGTACCGGCTATAACCTGGTGATACATCCGCAGGTCAGCGGCGACATTACCCTGCAGCTCAGCAACGTTACCCTAAGCGAAACCCTGCAGGCGGTTCGGGATATTTATGGATACGATTTTATTCCCTCCGCGTATGGCATTCAGATTCTGCCCAGTCAGCCGCAAACCCGTATGTTTCCCATTAATTACCTGAACGTTAAACGCGACGGCCGCTCCGGTATGCGGGTCAGCAGTGGCCAGGTGACTTCCAGCAATGAAATCAACAACAGCAGCAATAATGGCAACAGCGGTTCTGCTGTCAGCAGCCGCACGGTCAACAGCAGCCGCACGCTGAACAGCAGCCAGGTGGAAACCGAATCATCGGCCAATTTCTGGGATGGCCTGCAGCAAACCTTAACCATGCTGCTGGCCAATGACGCCGAGGCCAATCTGGTGGTCGATCCGCAATCAGGTCTGGTGGTGGTAAAAGCCATGCCGGCCACTCTGAATACCATCGCCAGTTATCTCGAAAAAGCCGAACTGAGTGTGCAGCGTCAGGTTTTGATTGAAGCAAAAATTGTGGAAGTCACGTTAAACAGTGGTTTTCAGTCTGGCATTGACTGGACCGCTTTTGGTAATAGTGGCAGCAATACCTATAACTTTGGCCAGTCGGCCGTAGCGCTGGAGAATCCCGATTTAATTGACGGTGTGTTCGCCTTTAATTTTACCGCCACCGATTTCACCGCCGCGATGCAGTTATTAAAAACCCAGGGCGATGTGCACGTTCTGTCCAGCCCGCGCATCGCCACGGTTAATAATCAGAAGGCCGTGATTAAAGTCGGCTCCGACGAATTTTTTGTGACCGATGTCAGCAACACCACCACCAGCACCACGGCCGGTGTCAGCGATACGCCGGACATCAGCTTAACGCCGTTTTTCTCGGGCATTGCGCTGGATGTCACGCCACAAATCAGCGACAGCCAGGATGTGATTCTGCACGTTCACCCCACCATTACCGAAGTGGTGGAAAAATTAAAAACCGTACAGCTGAATAACGACGATTATAAATTGCCGCTGGCGTTCAGTACCGTGCGCGAAACCGATTCTATTGTGCGTGCCCGTTCCGGTCAGATTGTGGTGATTGGCGGTCTGATGCAAACCCGTACTGTGAATACCGAAGCGCGGGTGCCGCTGCTGGGCGATATTCCGGTGCTGGGCTGGTTATTCCGCCAGGTACGCGAAGAGCGGGTAC
>JAEWQT010000279.1 GCA_023399105.1 Pseudomonadota bacterium
CGTAAGGCCTCGGCCGGAATCTGCTCCAGCGCCGGGTAGGCGAACACCACCAGCCAGCCCATCAGTACATAAATAACGGTAGAGAACCAGCGCGGCGCACTCAGCCAGACCAGCTTCAGAATGACGCCGGCAAAGGCCAGTGCCCACACCACGCCAAACAGCCACCAGCCAGTGCTGCCATGCAGCGGAATTAAACAGATGGGCGTATAGGTGCCGGCAATCAGCAGGAAAATGGCCATGTGGTCAATGCGTTTCAGCAGCTGGATAACAGGCGCCGGGGCATGCACCAGGTGGTACAGCGTGCTGCTGGCAAACATCAGCAGCAGGGTGGCGCCGAAGATCATAAAGGACACCATGTGCCACACACCGCCGTGCAGGGCAGCCTGCGCGGCCAGAATACAGAGCGCCACAATGGCAAACACAGCGCCGGCCAGATGGCTGAGGCCGCTGACGGGATCACGGAAAATAGCGTGCATAATGCAATTAATTCTTTATGAAAGGTGAGAGGCGCTTACGATACGGTATTTTTACGGTCGTGCAAAAGGCGCCACTTACCTATGCCTGAAGAGTCTGTTACCACCGGTTGGGTGGTGTATCTCATTCGTACCGCCGCCGGTAGCCTGTACTGTGGCGTTACCAATGACATGGAGCGGCGCTTCCGTGAGCACTGTGCCGATGGTCCGCGTACCGCCAAAGCCTTACGTGGCCGCGGGCCGCTGCAGTTGGTGTTTACTTACCTCGCTGCTGATAAGCAGCAGGCCATGCAACTGGAGTGGCAGATAAAGCAATGGCCCAAAGCCCGCAAAGAAGCGTTGGTAAACGGGCAGGTAGGGCTGGCTGTATAAAGTCTGGTCGTCAATGGAAAGTTACTTATTCCATGGTGGAAAATAAAACGACGTTGCCGGCGTATCCGCACCTGTGACAGTGGATACTGATGTGGTACAAACGTGCAACTTATAACAACAAAGAAAACCTTCTCACAGGGTACTTCCATGCGTCTCCTTTGCTCCTTGCTGGCGTTGGTCAGTCTGACGGCCTGTGCCAATATCAGCATCCTCGATGTTAACCAGCCACTGCCGGCAGCGCCGCCGCTAAGCCAATATGCCGAAGCCGGTGCGGTGTCGGTGGATATTACCCCGCCACCGGGCATGCCCATGGGTGGCTATTCGGTGATGGCCAACCGCGGTCAGGGGTTCCGTACCCGCATCAAAGCGCGTGTGGTGTATCTGAATGATGGCAAAGGTCAGGCCATGGCGCTGGTGCAGACCGATCTGACGGCCGCCTCGTTATTGCTGCACCATGCGGTGGCGGCGCGGGTAGCAGAAGCCACCGGGCTGAAACCGGCCGATATTGCCATTACCGCTTCGCACAGCCATTCGGCGCCGGTGAATTTCTTCGATAACGATTTCTACAACAAACACATGTCCAGTGGCCAATGGCTGGAGCCGGAGTTTCTGGAGTTTGCCACCGCACGCATCAGTGCCGGGATTATCGAAGCCTTTAACAAGCGCCGTCCGGCCAAAATCGCCACCGGTAAAAAAGACATCTATGGCTACAACCGTAACCGCTCACTGGATTCCTGGGCGCTGAATCACAACGTGGGCGATGTGGATATGGACGATCCGCGGGAAAAGTTCATGGCCGTGAACCCGTCGCTGTACATGGTGCGGGTGGATGTGAAAGACAACGATGGTACTTTCAGGCCGCTGGCGGCGTTCTCCAGTTTTTCCATACACGCCACGGCGCTGACGGTACCGGTTGAGGTTTACAACGCCGACCTGTTTGCCTATGCCCAGAAAGATCTGGAATGGACCATCCGCGACCGTTACAACACCCCGTGGCCGGTGGTGCATGCGCTGAGTACGGGTACTCAGGGCGATATGGCGCCGGCACTGGCAGAGCAGGGCGATAACACCTTCGGTCATCATCACGTCGACTGGAAAGCGGCCAAGCAACTGGGGCAAGGCATTGGCCGTGAAGCCATTCAGCTGTTTGAAGACCTGGGCCGCAGTCTGACCACCAATCTGTCGTTAGCCAGTGCGGCACGTGAGCTGAACATCCGCGAACATCATCAGGCCGGTGATGTGGCGATTTGTCAGGATGCCGCCGTGGGTAACCCGGTGGCTGCCGGTGCCTTTGAGCGCCGCACGCCGTTTCTGGCCGCCATTCCGTTTTTCAAAGGCGGCAATGTGATGGCGCGCCGCTGGTGGTTCTTCAATGAAGGCTGTCAGGGCAATAAGCGTCATCTGGGGTTCTCGTTCCTGCAGCCACTGCTGGAACCGAAGGACAGTTTTCCCAACACCGTGTTATTCCAGCTGCTGCGCATCAACGATATGCTGATTTTGCCGCTGCCGTTTGAAACCACCACCGAAGCGGGTCGCCGCATCAGTCAGCGGGTTCAGGATGCCTTTAATGCGGCCGGCCAGCCGCTGCGTTATGTGTGGGTGGCCAGCAATGCCAATGGGTATTTCGGCTACACCACCACGCCGGAGGAGTATTCACGTCAGAACTACGAAGGCGGTCATACGCTGTATGGCCAATACACCACGCCGTATCTGGCCGAGCAGCTGGGCATTGTGGCGCAGGATTACCTCAGGCAAGGACAACTGCAGGAACTGAAACCAGAATGGCGCTATGCCCTGAAAGTGAATTCGTTCCTGCCTCCTGCCGGGGTGAGCACCGGTCAGCGCAGCTGGCTGCAATCGCCGCGTGCTGTGCCGGCGGAAGAAGCACACGAAGAAGACTACATCGCGGTGCGCTGGCTGGACGTTGGTCCGCGTCAGATCGACTTCCATGAACCGCTGGTGCGCGTGGAGCAGCGCCATGGCGATCAGTGGCAGTTGGCACACAACACCGGAGAACCGGTACACGACGATGGTTACGACATTGAAGTGCGCTATCTGAAAACCCAAAAAGACGATGGCATGGCCCACTACGAAACCCGCTGGTACAACCCGGTGGCCGGTGGTGAATATCGCTT
>JAEWQT010000289.1 GCA_023399105.1 Pseudomonadota bacterium
ATCACCCCCGGCAACGAGGCGTCGTGGAATACCTTCCGCCGCCTGGCCAACAACCTTGGCGCACCACTGAACATCAGCACCCTGTTCGATAAAGAGCAACATTTTAAACAGGCTCACGACAGCGAAATGCTGGTGCACATCGGTCCCTTCACCTATTTCACACAGGAGTAATTTGTTATGGATATTTATCAGAAGCTGGAATCCAACGTTCGCGGTTACTGTCGTTCATTCCCGGTAACCTTTACCAAGGCGCAAAACGCCACCCTGACCGATGATCAGGGCAACACCTACATCGATTTCCTCGGCGGCGCCGGCACCCTGAATTACGGCCACAACAACCCGCATTTCAAACAGGCGCTGCTGGATTACATCGAGGCCGACGGCATTGCCCACGGTCTGGATATGCACACCGAAGCGAAAACCGCTTTTCTGAAAGCCTTTGACCAGCACATCCTGCAACCGCGCAAGATGAAGTACAAAGTGCAGTTTACCGGCCCGACCGGCACCAATGCGGTGGAAGCGGCGCTGAAAATTGCCCGTAAAAACACCGGCCGCCAGACCGTTGTGTCGTTCACCAACGGTTTCCACGGCGTGACTCAGGGTGCAGCCGCCGTAACCGCCAACGGTTATTACAAAGACGCCATCGGCATGCCGCTGCCGGGCGTGCACTTTATGCCCTATGACGGCTATCTGGGTGACTTCAACACCCTGCACTATTTTGAAAAAGCCCTGCAGGACAAATCCTCCGGCCTCGGCCATCCGGCGGCCGTGATTGTGGAGTGCATTCAGGGTGAGGGCGGCCTGAACAGCGCTTCCGCTGCCTGGATGCTGGGCCTGCAGGCACTGTGCAAACGCTACAACATGCTGCTGATTGTTGATGATATTCAGGCCGGTTGCGGCCGCAGCGGTACCTTCTTCAGCTTTGAAGAATTCGGTATCGAGCCGGATGTAATCACCCTGTCCAAATCCCTCAGCGGTTTCGGTCTGCCGATGGCGGTGGTGCTGCTGAAAGAGAAGCTGGATACCTGGAAACCGGGTGAACACAACGGTACCTTCCGCGGTAACAACCACGCCTTTATTACCGCCCGCAAAGCCATTGAAACCTACTGGGCCGATGACAACTTCAGCCAGAGCGTGAAGAAAAAAGCGCAACTGATCCGCAGCCGCCTGAAAGAAATTCAGGCCGAGCACGGCGGCCAGATGAAGCACAAAGGCCGTGGCATTATGCAGGGCTTAGAATGCGTGAATGGCCAGGTGGCCAGCCGCATTACCGAACTGGCGTTTAAACGCGGCTTAATTATTGAAACCAGCGGTTCCGATGGCCAGGTGGTGAAAATCCTGACCCCGCTGACCATTGAAGAACATACCCTGAACGCCGGCCTGGACATTCTGGCCCAGTGCATCGGCGATGTGATGGCCGAACAGATCTCCAAAGCCTCCTGATCCGCCGTCTGCGCGGGGGCGCTGCCCCCGCCTCTCTCCTATTTGCTCCGCATTGAATACTTACAGGAATTATTATGATCGTCCGTACTCTGGAAGAATGTCAGAACTCTGCCCGTAAAATTGAAAGCGAAACCGGCACCTGGAACAGCGTGCGCATGTTGCTGAAAGACGACAACATGGGGTTCTCCTTCCACATCACCACCATTTACGCCAACACCGAAACCCCCATCTGGTATCAGAACCACCTCGAATCGGTGTACTGCATCAGCGGCGAAGGCGAAATTGAAACCGTTGCTGACGGCAAGATTTACCCGATCAAACCCGGCACGCTGTACATCCTGGATAAGCACGATAAGCACCTGCTGCGTGGTTTCAGCGAAATGACCATGGCCTGTGTCTTCAATCCGCCGCTGATCGGCAACGAAGTGCACGACAAAAACGGCGCCTACCAGCTGAGTGCCGAACCGGTGACCGAGTGAGGACAACGCCATGAATCACAGCGTCGAGAAAATCGGCGGCACTTCAATGAGCCGCTGGCAGGATGTGTTACAGAATATCTGGCTGCGTCCGCACACCGGTGCCGACGGTAGCAGCAGCCTGTATCAACGGGTGTTTGTGGTGTCGGCCTATGCCGGCATCACCAACGGCCTGCTGGAACACAAAAAATCCGGCGAACCGGGCGTCTATGCCCTGTTTGCCGAAATGGACGACAAGCACCCCTGGCAGGACAAGCTGCAGCAGGTGTTACAGCAGATGCTGGACATCAACGCCGGCATGTTTGCCGACGATGCCGTAACCCGCAAACGCGCCGACCAGTTTATCCGCGAGCGCATTGGCGATGTGCAGGAATGCCTGCAACATTTGGCCGCCGTGTGCAGCTTTGGTCATTTCCAGCTCGACGATCATCTGCACCGGGTGCGTGAAATGCTGAGTGCGCTGGGCGAAGCCCACAGCGCCTACAACTCGGTACAGCTGCTGCGTCAGCATGAGGTGAATGCGCGCTTTATCGACTTAACCAACTGGGTGTCGGATGACCAGCAATCGCTGGATGAGCACATCGCCAGTGCCTTTGCCGATGTCGACTTTGCCCGCGAAATGCCCATCGTTACCGGCTATACCCAATGCCGCGAAGGCCTGATGCGCACCTTTGACCGTGGCTACAGTGAAATGACCTTCAGCCGCATTGCCACCATTACCGGCGCACGCGAAGCCATTATTCACAAGGAATACCACTTCAGCACCGCCGACCCCCTGCTGGTGGGCGCCGACAACGTGCACCCCATCGGTCAAACCAACTACGATGTGGCCGACCAGCTGGCCAACCTGGGGATGGAAGCCATTCACCCCCGCGCCGCCGCCGGTCTGCGCAAGCAGAACATTCTGCTGCGGGTGAAAAACACCTTCGAGCCGGAACACAGCGGCACCGTAATCCATAACGATTACTGCAGCAGCACCCCGAAGGTGGAAATCATCGCCGGTACCCGCAATGTCTGGGCGCTGGAATTGTTCGATCAGGACATGGTCGGCGATCCGGCCTACGGCCAGCGCATGAACGAGCTGGTGCTGGAATCCGGGGTGCGGGTGTTAACCAAAGACTACAACGCCAACACCGTTACCTTTTATATGAAAGGCAACAGCCGCCGCATTAACTGGCTGATGGAGCGTCTGCAGCAGGTATACCCGCAGGCCGACGTGCGGGTGGAAAAACTGGCGCTGGTCAGTGCCATCGGTTCCGATATGAACATTCCGGGCCTGCTGCAACAGGCCGCTGGTGCACTGTCCGCTGCCGGGGTGAATATCCGCTCCGTACACCAGGCGCTGCGGCAGGTGGATATGATGTTCCTGGTCAGCGATTCCGATTACGCCGCCGCAGTGAAGGCACTGCACGGGCAACTGATTGAACAGGCGGACACATGGCCAGCACAAAAACTTGCCTGACCGCGCTGCTGCTCAGTAGCCTGTTACTGCCCCTGCAGAGCTGGGGCAGTCCATCCCCCGTGGCCGACCAGGCGGCGCAGGAAGCCGAGGCTGACCAGGCCATCGATGCGCTGGAAGCATCACTGTATAACGCCTTCACCGAACGCTACCTGCTCGATGAAGTGCGGACACTGCGACAAATGATCGCTGACCTGCGTGTGGAGGCCACCGAAAAAATCGTCGACCGCGAAATTATGGTGGCCAGCACCGCCGTCCGCTACGCCACCGATACCGTCACCTATTTCTTCTATTTGATTGCCGGCGCTTCGACGCTGCTGGTGCTGATTGGCTGGAATTCCCTGCGCGATATCAAAGAGCGCGCCGGGGCCTTTGCCAATGACGAAATCCGCCGCATCACCGCCAGCTATGAACAACGGCTGGATAAGCTGGAAGAAGAACTGAACCATAAATCACGCCATATCGCCCAGGCCCAGGAAGAGATTGAGCTGACCAACGAAATTCATTCGTTATGGCTGAAAGCCTCACAGGAAAACACCGCCGAAGCCAAAATCGCTATTTACGATCAGATTCTGCAACTGCGAACTGACGATGTCGAAGCCTTAACCTACAAAGCCGATGCGGCCTTGCTGCTGGGCCAGGCACAATGGGCCCGCAGCCTGGCCAACCGGGCGCTGGATATTGACCCTGAGAACAGCCATGCCCTGTATCAGCGAGCCTGCGCTTATGCTGAATCGGACATGCCGGATGAGGCTTTGCGCGATCTGCACCGGGCCATCCGTAAAACCGATTCGTTACGGGTTCAGGCCGGCCGTGACAGCAGTTTTGTCAGCCTGCATGAACATCCGCGCTTTCTGGAAATGGTGGTCTTGCCCAACCGTGATGAAGACCATGATGACAAGCCGGAAGATCCGGCCAGTCACGCCTGATAAGGCATTTATCCGGCCCGGGTCAGCGCCCGGCCTGGGCAGTTAATGCGGCAGCTCAGGCTGCCGCATTTGCTCAAAACGCTCAATTACCGTACTCAGCGCGATGCGCTGCATTAAATCCGCGCCCTTGGCGCGGGTGCTCCAGGGTAAGTCCACCAGCGGCTTGCCCTGTTGCTCCACCACCACCTGCTCGTACACCGTCACCACATCAGCACGATTGTTATAGGGTCCGGTGCGCTGCGGATTGCTGTGCGCATACAGGCCCAGCACCGGCGTGCCCTGAGTAGTGGCAATATGCGCCGGGCCAGAATCCGGCGCCAGCACCAACACGGCTTGCTGCAACACCGCTGCCAGTTGCTTGAGGCTGGTTTGCCCCACCAGATTCAGAGCCTGCTGCTGCATCGCCGTTTCAATCTGTGCCGCCAGCTGCACCTCGCGCGCCGCCGGGGAGCCGCAAATCGCCACCTGATAACCCTGATTAATCGCATGGTCAGCAAAAGCCGCGTAACGCTCCGGCAACCAGTTGCGCTCGTCCTTACTGGCGGCCGGACAGATCACCACCGTAGCCCTTTGCTGCAACTGCTGGCGGGCGAATTCATGGTCAGCTTCGCTTAACGGCAATTGCCACTGTGGCGCCGACGGCGGCACCCCCAGGTATTCAATAAAGGCATAGAAACTGTCGAGTACGTGCTGCGACTCGGTGTCGGTAATTTTACGGTTGGTAAACAGCCACTGACCTTCTTTGGCGCGGCGGCGGTTAAAGCCGACTTTGTAGCGGGCCTTAATGCCCAATGTCAGCAGGCTGGCGCGAAGTGCCAGCTGCATATGCACCAGCGCATCAAAACGCCGCCCCTGCAGCTGTTGCCACACCGCGCGCATACCCGCCCAGCCGGCTTTTTTGTCGTACACCACCAGCTCCACACCGGCCAGACCCTGCAATAACTGCGCTTCGATTTTACCCACCACCCAGGTTACCCGGGTCTGTGGCCAGTGCCGTTGCAACGCCTGCACGGCGGCAACCGCATGACAGACGTCGCCAATGGCCGACAAACGCACAAAACAAACGGATTCCGGCGGCTGGCTGAACAAGGGCATAGGTTTTCCACAACGCGGTAAAGAAAGGTGGGGCGATTATGCAGGGGCAGGTGTTCGGTGTAAAATTGCCGGCTTTTTAACCCATTCCGCACTTTCCCGGGGCCTTTATGCAACACCGGCAACTGTCTGCCCACGAAGCCATCTGGTACGACCCGCAATGGCTGGCCGATCCGGCCTTGCCCGTGTTCGACCCCGCCTACTGGCACCAGCAACAGCGCGTTCTGGGCCAGGCCAGTGGCCGCGGTACCACCTGGTTTATCCGCAGTGAGGGCGGTGATGCGGCGCTGCGGCATTACCGCCGCGGTGGCTTGTTCGGCAAACTGGTGCGCGATTGCTATTGGTTCAGCGGCTGGGACAACACCCGCAGCCAGCAGGAATTTGCTCTGCTGCAGCGCCTGCGCGCCGCTGGTGTGAATGTGCCCAAACCGCTGGCGGCGCGGGCGGTCAAACGCGGTCTGTGTTACCGCGCCGACCTGATTACCGCCAAAATACCCGCCGCCCGCGATCTGGCCGACCTGCTGCAACAAGGCCCGCTGGACGCAGAGGAATACCACTGTATCGGCGCCGAAATTGCCCGTCTGCACCGGGCTCAGGTGAACCATACCGATCTGAATATTCATAATATTCTGCTCGATACCAGCGGCCGGGCGTGGCTGATCGATTTTGATAAATGCTATGCCCAAAGCGGCGACGGCTGGCAGCAAAGCAACCTCGACCGCCTGCGGCGCTCGTTCCGTAAAGAAGTAAAAAAACGCGCCATTCACTGGCAGGAACAAGACTTTGCCGCGCTGCTGGCCGGCTATAACGCTTCACTTAAACCACAGGGTTTATAACCGATGTTATTAAAATCAAAATTACGCGCCCATGGTTGGCTGATCGTTATTAACGCCCTGATTGCCATGGCCATCAGCAGCCGTTACTTCGCCTTTTTACCCGAATTTCCCACCGATGTGCTGGGCCTGAGTTTTATTATTACCGGCACCTTTTCGCACATGGCGATGCTGGCTGGTTTATTCGGTTTATTACTGCTGCCGCTGTTGTTGTTGCCGGATAGTGTGCGTCGTATTGCACAGTCTGGCGCGGTAGCCTTCGGTTTAGTGCTGTTGTTTGTCGACACCATCGTCTTTGCCCAATATCGCTTTCACATTAACGCTGTGGTGCTGGATTTATTACTCTCCGGCGATGTGGTGAGCTTTCCGTTAATCACCTGGATTATGGTGCTGGGCTCTGTTGCTTTACTGTGGTTATTGCAATGGTGGCTGATCCGCTGGCTCGATCATCTGGCGCCCGTGGTAAAACGTCGTCCCGGGCGCAAATTTGCGCTGGCAGCGGTACTGGCCTTTCTGGCTTCCAGCGCCATTCACGTCTGGGCCGCGGCCCATGTGTATCAGCCGGTGACCATTGTGAAGCGTTATCTGCCGGTGTATTACCCGGTTACCTCCAACAGCACCATGCGTAAATACGGCTGGATTAACGAGGCCGAACTGGAGCGTCAGAAAGCGCTGACCATGAACCGCAAAAGTGATATCCGCTACCCGCTGCACAGCATCGACCGTGCTGCAGTTGAACAGCCGGTTAACATCGTTTTTGTGGTCGTCGATTCCTGGCGCTTTGATACCTTTAATGCCGAATTAACCCCCAATATGTGGCGCTATGCCCAGGCCGGTGTCCAGCTGAGCAACCACTACTCCACGGGGAATTCGACCCGTACCGGTATTTTCGGCTTGTTCTACGGCATTCCCGGTACCTATTGGCACGGCATTCTGGCCAACCAGCAAAGTCCGGTTTTGATCGACCGGCTGCAGGAACTGGATTATCAGCTGGGTATTTTTGCCGCCGCGCAGTTACGCAAACCGGAATTTAATCAAACCGTATTTGCCCGGGTGGAAAACCTGCGGATGAACTCTGAGGGCAACTCACCGGCCGCCAAAGACGCCGATCTGACCGCCGACTGGCTGAGCTGGTATGCGCAGAAAGACGACAGCAAACCGTTCTTTTCATTCCTGTTTTACGATGCACCGCACGGCTACGATTTTCCGGCCGATTACCCGCAGCGCTTTGAACCCATGCTGGAAGTGGTCGATTACCTGAAACTGGATAACAACACCGATCCAACGCCGTTCTTTAACCGTTACAAAACCAGCGTCCACTACGTCGACAGCCTGGTCGGACAGGTACTGGACGCCATGGCAGCCAAAGGAGAACTGGACAATACGCTGGTGATTATTACCGGTGACCATGGCCAGGAAATGAATGATAACCAGCTGAATTTCTGGGGCCACAACAGTAACTTTACCGATGCCCAGGTGAAGGTTCCCTTTGCCCTGTTTGGCCCGGGTATTCAGGCGGCAGAGTTTCCGCGTTCACCCCAGGCGTTCAGCAGCCACGTGGACGTTGCTCCCACGCTGCTGCAGCAGTATCTGGGCATCCGTAATCCCATCCGTGACTACTCGGTGGGGGAAAACCTGTTAACGGCGCAACCGGAGCGCGACTGGCTGCTGTCCACCAGCTATAACGAATTTGCCATTATTTCTGAGCAGTCGATCTTGCACGTGGATGCCAGTGGCCAGTATCAGTACCTGGATAAAACCAATCGCGTACAAAAAGACGTCCGCCCCAATGCCGCCCGCATGCAGGGCGCGCTGGAACAAATGAGTCGCTTCAATAAATAAGGATTCAGGGGCTTCTTAATCCGCCAGAAATAACGCCAGCAGTTCGTTCAGATACTGCTGGCCTTTGGCGGTGGCCATGATGCGCTCATCCACCTGCAATAAACCCAGCTGCCGGGCTTTTTGCACCGGTTTTGTCACCGCATCCAGGGTCAGCCCGGTACGCTGTAAAAACGCCGCCGTGGGCATGCCATCTTTTAAACGCAGTGCATTCATCAGACATTCCAGCCCGATTTCATCCGTCGCAATGGCCTGCTGGCTGCTCAGACATGGTTTAACCGGATTCAGATAATCTTTCGGTAAGCGGGTTTTCTGCGTGCGGATAATCTGCCCGGTGTGCGGCAGAGTAATTTTGCCGTGGGCGCCCGCCCCAATACCGAGATAATCCCCGAACTGCCAATAATTCAGATTATGCCTTGCCGCCTGACCGGGTTTGGCATGAGCGGAAATCTCATAATGCTCAAAACCCTGCTGCGCTAATAACGCCAGCCCCGCTTCCTGAATGTCCCACAGATCATCATCCTGCGGCAGCCGTGGCGGGGTTTTATAAAATTCGGTATTGGGTTCAATGGTCAGCTGATACCAGGACAGATGCGGCGGGTTAAACACCAGCGCCTGCCGGATATCGGCAAGCGCCTGCTCCACCGTTTGCCCCGGCAGGCCATACATTAAATCAAGGTTAAAATTATCAAAGCCGGCCTGCTGGGCCAGCTCCACCGCCCGCATCGCCTGGGCGCTGTCGTGCACCCGCCCCAGCGCCTGCAAATGCGGCGGATGAAAGCTCTGAATACCAATGGATAAGCGATTAATACCCAGCTGACGGTAGGCGGCAAACTTCTCCGCCTCAAAGGTACCAGGGTTGGCTTCCAGGGTAATTTCAATATCTGGGGCGAAGCTCAGGCGTTGTTGCAGGCCATTAAACAACACTTGGTAAGCAGCGGCAGAAAATAAACTGGGGGTACCGCCGCCAAAGAAAATACTGTGAATTTCCCGGCCCTGCACCCAGGGCAAGTCATGATCCAGATCGGCCAACAAAGCCTGAATATAATCCTGCTCCGGCAGCTCGGTGCCCGCCTGATGCGAATTAAAATCGCAGTAGGGGCATTTGCGGATACACCAGGGAATATGGATATACAGGCTTAACGGCGGCAGTTGCAGCATGAATCAGGGGCGCCAGTGCTGCAGTAATTGTTGCAGGGCCTGGGCACGGTGCGAGAGCTGGTTTTTTCGTTCTTTGCTCAGGCTGGCCGCAGCGCAGTTGGTTTCAGGCACATAAAACAGCGGATCATAGCCGAAGCCGTCGGTGCCTTCCGGTGCTTGCAGAATGCGGCCCTCCCAGCTGCCCTGAAACACCTGCGGGGTCGGGTCATTGGCGTGGCGCATATACACCAGTACGCACTGAAAACGCGCACGGCGCTGTTCGTCGGCAATGCCCTGTAACGCCGCCAGCAGCTTGGCATTATTGGCCGCATCTCCGCTGCCAAAGCCATCCTGCGGCTGGGCATAGCGGGCGCTGTAAATACCCGGCGCGCCGGCCAGGGCATCCACTTCTAAACCAGAATCATCAGCCAGCGCCGGTAAACCGGTAGCGGCACAGGCGTGGCGGGCTTTGATAATGGCATTTTCGACAAAGCTGAGGCCGGTTTCCTCGGCCTCGGTGACACCCAATTCAGTTTGCGGCAACATCTCAATTTGTTGCTGAGCAAAGTGCGTGTCAAACAAGGCGCGGAATTCGCGTAATTTACCGGCGTTACCGCTGGCCAATACTATTTTCATTGCTGATAAAACCGCTGGCTGAATTTCACATCGAAGGTGCGGGTCTGGCCTTCCGGTGTGGCTTGTAACTGCACGGTGTACATATCTTCGTCATCAAAACGGAAAGTGCTGATGTAATACACCGCATTGGTTTCTTTAATTTCGCGGAATTCCAGCGTGCGAGTCTGACCAATCAAGTTGCGGATGGTGCCGGTCAGTTTGGCCCGCACCGGTACCGCCAGCTCCTGGCCGG
>JAEWQT010000212.1 GCA_023399105.1 Pseudomonadota bacterium
CGCGGGCTGAGCGTCATATCGGCATTCACCAGCCACACCATGCCAGTGCTGCTGCCACTGAGCTGGTCGCCGCTTTGCAGTACTGCCTGCGGTGGAATCAATAACGGTGGCGTTTGTTGGCTTAATACCTGCTGCAGGTCAACGTGCACACTGGCGCTCATGCCTGGTAATACGTTTAAGCCGGCCGGGCGGGCCATGGCCAGGGTAACGGTGAAGCTGCCGGTTTGCGGATCGGCCTGGGCGGTGTGCTCTTTATAGGCGGCGTGAAAACGCTGGCCGGGCAGGGCTTCAAATTCGACTTCCGGCTGGTACTGGTTGTTGGCACTGCTGAGTAAATGTGCCATCAGGTTTTCCGGCACCTGCACCCGCACTTCCAGCTGATCGGCGGCCTGCAGCATGACCACGGTTTTACCCGCCGTTACCGGCTGATGGTTATCGACATAGACTTCGGCAACGACGCCGGCAAAGGGCGCGCGCAGCTCGGTATAAGACAATTCCTTCCGGGCGGTGGCCATGGCAGCTTTGCTGATGTCCAGTTCGGCTTTGGCCTGATCGTACTGGGCGCGGGAGACCTGACCCTGAGTAAACAGATCATCAATGCGGCGGAATTGCGATTGTGCCAGTTCAAAGCGGGCTTTACGGTCATCCAGACGCAGCTGGAAGTCGGCCGGATCCAGCCGTGCCAGCAGCGTACCTTCTTTGACCACCTGGCCTGATTGGGCTGGCAAGCTGATCAGTTCACCACTCACCCGGAATGCCAGCGGGGCGCGCTCGGCGGCCTGTACCTGGGCGGGAAAACGTCGTAATTGGCCATGCGTGACCGGGCTGACCTGATGGAGTTTGGCCGGATAGACGGCCACCGGAGCAGCGGGTTCAGCGTTGTCGCTGCAGCCTGGCAACAAGGCCAGCAGGGGAATGACGAACACGAACAGATGGCGTGCAGATAACATATTGCCTCCGGGGAAAATCAGTAAAGCCAGCAATTCTAAAGTGAGATGGCCATCCATGGCAGAAATTTATCAGGCGTGCGTTGTAATAACAGGTAACCGGGTGCTCAGGCTGGCTGCGCATGATCACTGATACCAGGCTGACAGGGCGTACATCCGGCCGGAATATGGTCGGAAAAAAACGCACTGATTTCATCATAGCGGCTCATGGCATCGTTGTACCCCAGGTCAATCAGGGCGCGGCAGAAACCTTGGGAAAACAACAGGTAACTTAAAATACCGCTGCCATTGCGGCTGGCGTTGCCACTGCCGCCCAGGGCCAGCTTCAGCGCCCAGGGAATTTCGTCGGCGTGCTGGCCGGCCAGTTCATCAATGGAAATGCTGGGGTTAATTTCCAACAGGTCGATTTTTTTCAGTTCCATCCCTTCCTTGTTACGCACCGATTCGGGAATTTTTTCGACCGTACGGTTAATGCGGCTGAGACGTTCGACATCGGTTTCCATACTGTCGAGGAAGGCGGCATTGAGCATATGGCCCATCACTTTGGCCGGTGATGGATACCCCGGGCTGGCAGGCCGCTCTTTGCGCTTGTGCGCCAGGCCACTGACGCCGATGACCAGAATTTTTTCGGCGCCCAGATGCAGGGCCGGACTTAAAGGAGCGAGCTGGCGCACGGCGCCATCGGCAAAGTATTCGCGGTGAATTTTGACCGCCGGGAAAATCATCGGAATGGCGGAAGAGGCGAGCAGGTGGTCCAGGGTGATGCGGCTGCGCAACCCCACCCGGCGGCGCCGGTCCCAGTTATTAATGCTGTAATGGCCCTGAAAAAAACTGACCGATTCGCCGCTTTCCAGCCCCGAACAATTCACCGCCACGGCGTGCAATACACCGCTGTCGATGGCGTTCTGGATACCGTCGAATTTAATCACGTCGTTCAGTAAGCCGCGCAGCGGGCTGTTATCCAGCAGTGAGACCGGGTCGTTCTTGTAACCCCGGCCGATAATCAGGCTGCGGGTCAGTTTGGCCAGTGAACGGGAGACGCCCCAGAAATCGGTGCGGTAGACCTGGTCACAGCTGAAATTCATCCAGATACGTTCCAGGTGTTTGATACCAATACGGTAATTGTCGGCATAACTGGCCAGCGCCACGCCGTTAATGGCACCAGCAGAGGTACCGGAAATAATATCGAAGGGGTTGTACTGGCCCCTGGGAAGAATTTTATTGATGGCCTTAAGTACGCCCACCTGATAGGCCGCCCGGGCACCACCGCCGGACAGAATCAGCCCGGTTTTTTTTATCGTCATGTTCCATATCTCAGCCGGATTATGCGCCGAGTATAGTGCATAATGCGCCTTTCCGAGACTACTGGAGCGATGCATGTTTACCGGTATTGTGCAAACCAAACTGCCCGTAACCCGGGTCGAACGACAGACCGATTTTGCCACTTTAATTCTGACCTTTCCGCCGGCGTTGCTGGAGGGTTTACAAATCGGTGCGTCGGTTGCGATTAACGGTACCTGCTTAACGGTACGCACGATTCATGCTGCTGAAGTCAGCTTTGATGCCATTGCGCAAACCCTGAAGGTCACCAATCTGGGTAACCTGCAGGCCGGTACGGTGGTGAATATTGAGCGCGCCGCGCGTTTCGGCGATGAAATCGGCGGCCATGTGTTGTCGGGCCATATTATGGATCAGGTGACCGTGCTGGACGTGCAGGACAGCGCCCATAACCGGGTGGTGTGGATGCAACGACCGGCACATCTGGCGGCGTTTTTGCTGGATAAAGGCTATGTGGCCTTAAACGGCTGCAGCCTGACCATTGCCGAGGTACAGGATGACCGCTTTGCGGTGTATCTGATTCCGGAAACCCGGGACGTGACCACCTTTGGTGAAGTGCAGCCCGGCGACCGCATTAACCTGGAAGTGGACGCGCAGACACAGGCGGTGGTGGAGACGGTGCGGCGGTTACTGGCTGACCCGCAACTGCTGGCGCAGTTGCGCGGTTAACGCCGTCAAGATGGGGTGGCCGTTGTTAATACCGGCCACCCGGCTTACAGGCTTTTCAGATAACGGATAATATCGGCCGATTCATACAGCCAGGTTTCTTTACCGTTGTCGTCGGTAATCAGCAGGCAGGGCACGGTGGTACGGCCGGTGGCCTGCGCCTGTTGTTTGGCCCAGTCACGGTTCTGCATCACATTGCGTTTTTCCACCGGCACCTTCAGGTCGGGTAAAACGGCCAGCACGCGCTGACAGAATGGGCAGGTGTCGTAGTAATGCAGAGCGTATTTCATGCCTTTCCCCTTGATATATAACGGTTGAATGCCGGATGGATTATACCCAACAAATTGTACTTTTTCTGATTGCCGTGATCGCCAACTGGTTTTCGGCGCTGGCCGGCGGTGGGGCCGGGCTGATTCAGTTGCCGATTCTGATTTTTCTTGGCCTGCCGTTTCCGCTGGCGCTGGCCACCCATAAAGTCGCCACTGTCGCTCTGGGTGTGGGCGCCACGTTAAGACACCTGCGGGAAAAACATCTGGATCCGGCGGTGTTATTGCTGATCGTCGGCGCCGGTGTGCCGGGGGTGATTGCCGGCGTGCATTTTATTCTCGATGTACCGGAGCGCCAGGCTGAGATTGCGCTGGGTTTACTGACCCTGGCGCTGGCGCTGTATTCTGCCGTGAAGCCGCAGCTGGGGCTGGTGGCGTTACCACAACACCGACATTGGCGTGGCTATGTTCTGGGCGCGTTGGTGCTGTTGCTGATTGGCTTTACCAATGGCGCGCTGTCCGCCGGCAGCGGCTTGTTCGTCACATTATGGCTGGTGTACTGGTTTGGCTTTGATTACAAAACCGCCGTGGCGCAAACCCTGGTGGCGGTAGGCTTAGGCTGGAACGGCAGTGGTGCCGTGGCCATGAGTCTGGCGGCTCCGGTGCAGTGGAGCTGGATTCCGGCGCTGGTGCTGGGTTCGTTGCTGGGCGGCTATTTAGGCGCCCACAGTTCCATTCTGGCCGGTAACAACGCCATTAAGCGGCTGTTCGAGCTGGTGACCCTGGTGGTCGGCCTGAAATTGCTGTGGGGCTGACATTATTCTGCTTTTTGCCGTGCCAGCGCATTCTTGGTTAAGCGCGTGGCTTCGGCACTGAGCGGATCTTCCGGCCACGGGTGTTTGGGGTAACGGCCGCGCATATCTTTGCGTACTTCTGCGTAGGTATGGCGCCAGAAGTGCGGTAAATCAGCGGTTACCTGCAAGGGCCGGCGCGCCGGTGACAACAGATGAATCAGCAGCGGCAGTTTGCCGCGCAACACCGCCGGCTGGCCTTCATAACCGAACATTTCCTGCAGCTTCACCGCCAGCACCGGCGGTTGCTGGTCATAATCCAGTGCCACCGCCGAACCACTGGGCACGCTGAAGG
>JAEWQT010000254.1 GCA_023399105.1 Pseudomonadota bacterium
GGTCTGGCGGTGGCCAACTCACTGGCTGCGGTGGCCAATGGCGCGCGTCAGGTTGAGTGCACCATCAACGGTCTGGGCGAGCGCGCCGGTAACGCGGCACTGGAAGAAATTGTGATGGCGCTGCGTACCCGTCACGACCTGTTCGGGCTGGAAACCGGCATTGATACCACACACATCGTACCGACCTCGCGCCTGGTATCGTCCATTACCGGCTTCCCGGTACAGCCGAACAAGGCCATCGTTGGCGCCAACGCCTTTGCCCATGAGTCCGGTATTCACCAGGACGGCGTGCTGAAACATCGTGAAACTTACGAAATTATGAAGGCCGAAGATGTGGGCTGGGGAGCCAATAAAATGGTGATGGGCAAACACTCCGGCCGCGCCGCTTTCCGCAGCCGGCTGGAAGAGCTGGGCGTCACCTTCGACACCGACGCCGCCCTGAACGATGCCTTTGCCCGCTTTAAAGAGCTGGCCGATAAAAAGCACGAAATTTTCGACGAAGACCTGCAGGCGCTGGTCAGCGAAGCGATCAGCGATGCGGCTCCGGAAACCTTTAAGCTGGTGGCGCTGGAATGCCATTCCGCCATTGGCGAAACGCCGGTCGCAGAAGTGGTGGTCAGCCACAACGGTCAGGAACAACGCGCCAAAGCCAACGGCAGTGGTCCGGTGGATGCAGCGCTGAAAGCCATTGAAAGCATTGCCGCGTCCGGTGCCAACCTGCTGCTGTATTCGGTGAATGCTATTACCCAGGGCACTGACTCCCAGGGCGAAGTGACCGTGCGGCTGGAAAAGGGTGGCCGTATTGTTAACGGCAGTGGCGCGGATACCGATATCGTGGTGGCCTCGGCCAAGGCGTACATTCATGCGCTGAACCTGTTGCTGTCCGGTGCGGCCCGTCAGCATCCGCAAGCCGACGGCGTATAAGCATGCTGGAGCAGCGGCGCCTCGATTACCTGCAGGCCATGGGCGTGGTGCAATGGTTGCCACGCCAGCCGTTGCCGCATGGTCCGGCGCCGCGTTGGTTGCCGGAAGCAACTGCGCCTGCTGCTCAGGTTAAACCCTCCTTTGCGCACCCGGGCGGGCATATTGCCCATCCGGCAGCCAACCAGCTGTTGCATCACAGCGCATCCTCTGCACGGCCGAATCTGACGGCGATGCTGGAGCCGGCCGCTGAACCGGCCACAGCCGCAGCGGCGGTTGCTGCACCGGTTGTTACTGCTGCGGTGGAAAACACTACAGCTGCTGCGCCGGACCCGACCGCTGTACCGCAGTTCCGGCTGTTTTTTTTCCGCAGCAGCCTGCCTTTAATCTGGGTTTGTGATCAGGCTGAGGCGGCTGAGCAGTTGCCCCCCCTGTTGTTCCGTATTCAGCAGGCTTTGACCGGGCAGGCGCAGTTTGTAGCGCCGCCGGCCGAATTCCGCTGGCCCTTTATTGCCTCGGCGCATGCCGATCAGAGCACTCCGGTGGCGCTGCGTGCGCTGCAGGCACAGTGGCAGCATGTGTGTGGCGACGAAACGCTGCCTGTTGTCAGTGTGGGGGCTGACAGCCGCTACTGGCTGCAGCAGATCGGCATTGAGCCACGCAGTCATATTGAGTCTCTGCCGGAATTGCTTGGCAGTGCCGCGGCCAAACGCCAGTTGTGGCTGGATTTACTCGCTGTGCGTGGCGTCTGAACGTGTTGATCCGTAGCGCTGCCGGGCAGGATATACCAGCCATTATGGCCATCGAACGGGCCGCCCATTTTCATCCCTGGCCGGAAAGCGTATTGCGCCGTTATCTGGCCAAACCCGGTTGCGTGCAGGTGCTGGAACAGGACGGCCGGGTGCTGGCGTATGCCGTGAATACCCTGATTGCCGGCGAAGCCGAATTGTTGATGATCGCCGTCGATCCCAACCAGCAGGGGCGTGGTTACGGCCGCACCCTGATGAACCATTTACAGCAGCAGCTGCAGCAGCAGGGCGCCGAACAGTGGTTTCTGGATGTGCGCGCCAGCAATGAGCCGGCCATCGCTTTGTACGAATCCATGGGTTTTTGTCAGGCCGGTTGCCGGCCCAATTATTACCCCACGGCACAGGGCAGCGAGGATGCCTTGCTGTATTGCATGGATTTACAGCCATGATGCTACCGGCCGGGCTGCTCAGCCCGCTGGCGTTATGGTTGGCGTTGCCGGTGGCGGTGGGCTTGCTGCTGGTGGCCGGGCGTCAGGCTGGTTGGCAGGCTTTGCGCCAGCACCGTGGTGCGCAGCATTTTTTCTTCGGTGCCGTGGTGGTGCTGGCAATCTTGTGGAGCCTGCAGGCTGGTATCCGGCCCGGGCTGCATTTTCATCTGTACGGGTTAACCGCCGCGACCTTGTTGATGGGCTGGCGGCTGGCCTTGCTGGCCGGGGCGCTGGTACAGCTGCTGCTGGTGCTATCGGGCAAGCTCTGGTGGGCGGCCGCACCCTATCAGTTTGTGCTGGCGGTGGCGGTGCCGGTGCTGTGCAGTTATGCCTTCTGGTGGCAGGTGTGGCAGCGGCTGCCGCATAACCCCTTC
>JAEWQT010000280.1 GCA_023399105.1 Pseudomonadota bacterium
GAATGAGTGTCCTCGATAAAATCACCCAGATGCGAATCTTCATCGTCGCCGATCGGCGTTTCCATGGAGATTGGCTCTTTGGCAATTTTCAGTACTTTGCGGATTTTGTCTTCCGGCATTTCCATGCGTTCAGCCAGTTCTTCCGGCGTCGGTTCACGGCCCATCTCCTGCAGCATCTGACGGGAGATGCGGTTCAGTTTGTTGATGGTTTCGATCATGTGCACCGGAATACGGATGGTGCGCGCCTGGTCAGCGATAGAACGGGTAATCGCCTGACGGATCCACCAGGTGGCGTAAGTAGAAAACTTATAACCACGACGGTATTCAAATTTATCCACCGCTTTCATCAGGCCGATGTTGCCTTCCTGAATCAGGTCAAGGAACTGTAAGCCGCGGTTGGTGTATTTCTTGGCAATGGAAATAACCAGACGCAGGTTGGCCTCGACCATTTCTTTCTTGGCGCGACGGGCGCGGGCTTCACCGATGGAAACGCGACGGTTAACTTCTTTGATTTCCGGAATGGTCAGACCAACGCGTTCTTCAACGGCTTTGATTTTTTTCTGCGCGCGGAAAATATCCAGCTTGTAGGTATCCAGCTTGTCGGAGTAAGCCTTGCCGGCGGCGATCAGGCCTTCAACCCAATCATTGTTGACTTCGTTGCCCTGGAAACCGCTGATGAAGTCTTTGCGGTCCATACCGCATTTGCGCGTCATCATCACCATAATCTGGCGTTCCTGAGTGCGGATTTGCTCGAGGGCTTCGCGGGCTTCGCTAACCAGCTGGTCGAAGTATTTCGGCGTCAGCTTGATGGGAGCGAACAGCTCGGCCATACGGGCGATGGCTTCTTCGGTTTTCTTGTGCGCCCGGCCGTGCTTGGCCAGGACTTTTTCCATGGCATCGCTGGCGGTGCGGATTTCTTCGAAGCGACGGGTAACCTCGGCCATATCAATGCCGCTTTCTTCACTGTCGTCGCTGCTGTCGTCATCGTCGCTGCTGTCATCGTCGTTGCTTTCTGCAGCGGCGGCAACGGCATCCGGACCAGACTGCGGGCCGGGTTCCGGATCCACGTCAGACGGGTCGATAAAGCCAGAGAAAATATCACCAACGCGGTTCGGGTCTTCTTCGGCCTCACGGAATGCCTGCAGAATGGTTTTTACCGCACCCGGGTAATAAGCCAGTGCCGACATCACTTCGCGGATGCCTTCTTCGATGCGCTTGGCAATAACGATTTCGCCTTCGCGGGTCAGTAGCTCCACGGTACCCATTTCGCGCATGTACATGCGCACCGGGTCAGTGGTGCGGCCCACGTCGGATTCTACCGAGGCCAATGCGGCGGCGGCTTCTTCGGCGGCTGCATCATCGGCAGCATCGGCCATAAACAGGGTTTCACCATCGGGTGCGACCTCGGAGACCGGAATGCCGATGTCGTTGATCATGCGGATGATGTCTTCAACCTGGTCCGGGTTGGCGATGTCGTCCGGCAGGTGGTCATTTACCTGGGCGTAAGTAAGGTAGCCTTGCTCCTTACCCTTGGCGATCAGTTCTTTAAGACGAGATTGTTGCGTGTTCGCTGACATAGAAGCCCTGTGTTCCGGTTCTTTGAGGCGGAAGAAAAGCGCGAAAGTATAACTTTTAACCGATCATTAGGCCAGTAGCCAGGCGAAGGGTTCCGGTGTTTTTTGCCGCTGTTGACGGCTCTGGCCATCCCGGGCAGGGCGTGGCTGAACGTGGGCATTAATATAGGTCCGAACGCTCTGAACTCAAGGTCCGGTTACGACTTTTTGTGCAATTTGTCGGTTAGCCCACGGCACTGCCGGTTCAGTGCGGGTTGTGGTTATAAATACGCGCGCGTTTTTTGTGGATGTGATGCAGTTGTTTTTGCAGTTCGAGTTTGCGGGCCCGTTCTTCCGGGCTGAGTTTGTCGCCGCGCTCAAAGCGCTGGGTCAGGCTGCGCAGTTCGGCGCTGAGCTGACGGGCGTTCATTTGTTTCAGTACGGCTTCAATGTCACTGGCCGTGGGTGGAATGCCGTGGTCGGGCAGTTCGGCCAGCCGTTGTAATTCGCTTTGGTAGGGTGAGCCAATCCACTGAATCAGCAGGCCCACACTGTTGCTTTGCGGCGCTTGCTGCAGTTTTTTCAACACTTCCAGCAGCAGGCGCTCCTGTTCGCTTTCGGCTTCGGTGGCTGGCAGGGTCAGGGTATTGGCCAACGCCGGCTTGCGCACAATGGCGCACAGGGCTTTGTACACCAGTGGTGCCAGGGTGTCAGCGCTGTGATCCTGCGCCGGTGGCAGATGGGCGTCCGGGTCTTCCTGCAGATAATCCGGCACATTGCTGTTGCCGATGTCATCCGCTGGTGTTGAACGGGGGGTGGCATGGGCCGGTGGCGGGGGCGAGTCCGGTGCATTTTCCAGTTTTTCCAGCGCCACGCTGTCGGTGCCCAGCTCTTCGGCCAGTTGTTTGCGCATTAAATTGCGCAGCATGCCTTTGGGCAGGCGGTTAATCAGCGGCGCGGCCAGCTGATCGAAGCGGGCTTTGCCATCCAGAGTGTCGAAATCCACCTGTTCTTTCACGAAATTGAACAAAAATTCCGGCAGATGAATGGCGTTATTCAGGCGCTGCTCGAAGGCTGGTTTGCCTTCTTTGCGCACCAGGCTGTCGGGGTCTTCACCATCGGGTAAAAATAAGAAACGCGCCTGCAGGCCGTCATCCAGTACCGGCAGTACGGTTTCCATGGCGCGGGCGGCGGCGGTGCGGCCGGCCTGGTCGCCGTCGAAGCAGAAAATCACTTCCGGCACAATTTTAAACAGCCGGCGCAGGTGGTGTTCGCTGGTGGCTGTGCCCAGGGTGGCGACGGCGTAATGAATACCAAATTCGGCCAGTGCCACCACATCCATGTAGCCTTCCACAATCACAAAACGCGTGAGTTTCTGGCGAATTTTGCGCGCCTCGTACAGGCCGTACAGTTCTTTGCCTTTATGAAACAGCGGGGTTTCCGGCGAGTTCAGGTATTTGGGTTTTTCATCGGTTAATACCCGGCCACCAAAGCCGATGTAACGGCCGCGGGCATCGCGGATGGGAAACATAATGCGGTCGCGGAAACGGTCGTAGGTGCGGCCGTCTTCTTTCTCAATCAGCATGCCGCAACTGATGAGTTGCTTGATGGTGTTTTTATCACCATTGGCGGCCAGAAAATTTTGCAGGTTATCCCAGCCCGGTGGGGCAAAACCAATGCCGAAAAATTTGGCCGCTTTGCCCGATAGGCCCCGGCCTTTCAGGTAGCCCACCGCTTTGCCACGTTGCTCATGGCTGCGCAGCATCTGCTCATAAAACTGACCGGCTTTGGCCATCAGCTCCAGCAGGGGCTTGTGTTGTTCTTCCTGGCGGATTTCACCGGCGCTGGCCTGTTCTTTCGGCACTTCCATGCCGGCTTGCTGAGCCAGTTTTTCCACCGCTTCGGGAAAACTGATGCCGTCAAATTCCATCACGAATTTCAGCGCCGAACCCGAGGCGCCACAGCCAAAACAATAATAAAACTGCTTGTCGGGGCTGACGGTAAAAGAGGGCGATTTTTCGTTATGAAACGGGCAGCAGGCGGAGTAGTTTTTGCCGGTTTTTTTCAGTTTGACGCGGCTGTCCACCACGTCGATCACATCAACGCGGGTCAGCAGATCATCAATAAAACTTTGCGGAATCCGGCCTGCCATAACCTGCTCTTGTTGCTGCTGCGGAACGGGAGTGTAGTACGAACCGATACGCGACAGAAGCGCACGACGCTGTGCAGTAAACGAAAAAAGCGCTGGCACCTTGCGATGCAGCGCTTTTTATAACACCCCGGCAGAATCAGCCCAGTTGAGACTTAACCTGTTGACTGATCTGTGCCATATCGGCACGACCCTGCACTTGTGGTTTGAGGATGCCCATCACTTTGCCCATGTCCTGCATTGAAGCAGCACCAGACTGTGCAATTGCAGCAGCCACCAGTTTGGCCAACTCGTCATCGCTCAGGGGTTCTGGCATGTATTCGCTGATGACGCTCATTTCGAACTGTTCAACAGCGGCCAGATCGTCGCGGCCTGCGGCTTCGTACTGAGCCAGAGAATCGCGACGTTGTTTAAGCATCTTGTCGAGAATAGCCAGGGCACGGGCGTCGTCGATTTCGATACGCTCGTCCACTTCCACCCGCTTAAATTCTGACGTAATCAGACGCAGGGCGTTCAGCCGCTCTTTTTCTTTGGCGCGCATCGCTGCTTTCACAGCTTCTTTGATGTTGGCAACCAGAGTACTCATGCGTGCTCCTGTTATTCCCGAATCCGGCTGTATTAGTACAGACGGGTCATTTTGCGCTGTTCGCGCTGAACTTTCTTCAGATGACGCTTAACGGCAGCAGCGGCTTTGCGCTTGCGGATCCAGGTCGGCTTCTCATAGTGTTCACGACGACGTACTTCAGCCAGTACACCGGCTTTTTCGCAGGAACGCTTGAAGCGACGCAGAGCGACGTCAAACGGCTCGTTTTCTTTAACTTTTACAGCTGGCATCCAATCACCTACGTGTTAGTCAATGCGTTGATTATGGGGAAACCACAGGCCCCAGTCAGAGGGCGGGCATTCTAAACGCTTTGCATGCGGAATGCAAAGCCCCCTTTTCAGTGCCCGCCGGGGGCGGTTTGGCTGGCATGCTCCGGAGCTGGGCAGTATCATGGCGGCCCTTCATTCGGTGAGGTTTTTATGCGGGTTTTAGGTCTGGAAACATCCTGTGACGAGACGGGCATTGCTCTGTACGACAGCGAGCGCGGCTTGCTGGCGCACCGGGTGTATTCACAGATTGCCCTGCACGCCGAGTACGGCGGCGTGGTGCCGGAGCTGGCCTCGCGTGACCATGTACGCAAAGCCTTACCCCTGATCCATGAAGTGCTGAACGAGGCCGGTCTGACGGTCAATGAGCTGGACGGCATTGCCTATACTTCTGGTCCCGGCTTAGTGGGTGCTTTATTAGTGGGTGCTTGTTTAGGCCGCAGTCTGGCCTGGGCGCTGGATATTCCCGCCGTTGGCGTACACCACATGGAAGGCCATCTGCTGGCACCCATGCTGGAAGAGAACGTCCCTGAATTTCCCTTTATTGCGTTGTTAGTCTCCGGTGGTCACACCCAGCTGGTGCGGGTGGATGGTATTGGCCGCTATGAATTGTTGGGCGAGTCGCTGGACGATGCTGCCGGTGAAGCCTTTGATAAAGCCGCCAAAATGATGGGGCTGCCATATCCGGGCGGGCCGGCACTGAGCAAGCTGGCTGACTGCGGCGACAGCACGCGCTTTAAATTTCCGCGCCCGATGACCGACCGCCCCGGGCTGGATTTCAGTTTCAGCGGCCTGAAAACTCAGGTGCGTACCACCATTCTTGACTGTGCCGTCGATGGCGTACTCAGCGACACCGATAAAGCTGACATTGCCGCCTGCTTTCAGGCCGCCGTGGTCGATACGCTGGTGCTTAAATGCAAGCGCGCGCTGCAGCAAACCGGTGTTAAACGCCTGATTATTGCCGGTGGCGTTGGTGCCAATAAGCGTCTGCGTGAACAACTTCGTAAAACGACCGAAGCCATGGGGGGCGCGGTGTATTACCCGCGTCCGGAACTCTGTACCGATAACGGCGCCATGATCGCCTACGCCGGCACCCGCCGCTTATTGGCCGGCCAGCACGAAGACCTGGCGGTGGCGGTGGTACCACGCTGGCCGATGACCAGTTTGCCGGCAGTGGATGAACAGGCCGGAGCCGTGCATGGATAAGGTGTTTATCCGCGGCTTGCAGGTGGATGCGGTCATTGGCGTGTATGACTGGGAAAAGCAGGTGCGCCAGCCGCTGGTGTTCGATCTGGACATGGCCTGGGATATCCGTATTGCCGCTGCCACTGACGATTTAATGCACGCCCTCGATTACCACGCCGTGACGCTGTTTATTGAACGTTTTGTACGCGAGCAGCATTTTCAGTTGCTGGAGTCGCTGCTGGAACGATTGGCGGAAGAATTGCTTAAAGAATTTGGTATGCCCTGGCTGAGTATCCGGGTGGAAAAACCGGCAGTGGTGCCGCAGGCCCGCGCGGTGGGGTTGTACATTGAGCGTGGCGAACTGCCGCTGAACGGTGGCCGGGCATGACACAGGTGTATCTGGGGCTGGGCTCGAACATTGAGCCGGAACATCATCTGGCGCTGGGGCTGGCGCGTCTGAGTCAGGATTACCCACTGCTGGCGGTGTCGCCCTGGTATCGCTCACCGGCGATGGGCTTTGATGGTCCGGATTTTATTAATCTGGCGGTGCTGATCGAGTGCCCGGGTGACGTGGCGACCCTGGCCGCAGACCTTAAACAGCTGGAAACCGAGTTTGGCCGGACACCGGATGCGGTGAAATATTCTTCCCGCGCACTGGATATCGATATTCTGCTGTTTGGTGAGGCGGTGGGGGAGTTTGCCGGCCTGCAGTTACCGCGCAGCGATATCCGCCAATGTGCCTTTGTGTTGCGGCCGTTGCTGGATATTTATCCGCACGGGACCGACCCGCAAACCGGTGCCCCCTTAGCGGATTACTGGCCGGCCTTAGCAGGGCAACCGTTGTTTCCTGTTGGGCGCTGAGTGCGCCCTCGGGTTCCGCACAGTTGTTTTTATGCGTCTCCCGTCTCCCGTCTCCCGTCCAGCGCAGCGGGCGTTCAGCTACTTATTCGTCTCCCGTTCAGCTTCTGGCTGATTCTTCCACTGCTGCAAATGCGCGGCGCGCGCCTCATCCAGCCCGGCCCTTATCGCCGCGCCCTGCAGCCCCAGGGCAATCATATCCTGCGCCGTGATGGTTAAGGCTTCCCGCAACGCGGCCCGGCAATAATCGGCCTGCGGGTAGGGCGAGTGTTCTAACCCGGTACGGCCATGAGCATCGGCTTCACAGACCTGCAGAAATTGCTCAAAACGCTCCGGCTTACGCCAGGCATCCAGCTGGTTGAACAGTTTTACTAAGGTACTGCCTTTTAACTCGAAGGCGCGGTGCACATGGGTGTGAAACTCACTGCTCAACAGCGCCAGATCGGCGCAGTCATTCGGTGTTTTCAGGCGTTTATGCAGGGTTTTCAGCGGTTTCAGGCCCCGGGTTTCGTGGGCAATATGGCGTGGCCATTCGGCGGGCGGCGTTAAGGCTTTGCCTAAATCGTGCACCAGTGCTGCCCAGCGCACCGGCAATTCGTCCGATACTTCTGCGGCGGCCTGCAAGGACAGCAGGGCGTGAATGCCGCAGTCTATTTCGGGGTGGTGTTTTTCCGGCTGTGGAATGCCAAACAGCGCATCCAGCTCGGGCAGCCACACCTTTAAAGCGCCACAGGCGCGCAGCGTTTCAATATAAACAGTGGGTGTGGCTTCCAGCAGCGCCCGGCGGGTTTCGGTCCAGACCCGTTCAGCGACCAGATGATCCAGTTCACCGGCAGCAACCATACTTTGCATTAATGCCAGCGTTTCCGGAGCGATGGTAAAGCCCAGTGGTGCAAAACGGGCGGCGAAGCGCGCTACCCGCAACACCCGCAACGGGTCTTCGGCAAACGCCGGCGACACATGGCGCAGTATTTTTTTCTCTAAATCGGCGCGGCCGCCATAAGGGTCAACAATGTTACCTTGTTCATCCTGCGCCATGGCATTAATGGTTAAATCGCGGCGCAGTAAATCCTGTTCCAGCGTTACATCGGGGCTGAAGCGGCATTCAAAGCCCTGATACCCCAGGCCGGATTTTCGCTCGGTGCGCGCCAGCGCGTATTCTTCGCGCGTTTTTGGGTGTAGAAAAACCGGAAAATCGGCACCGACCTGCTCGTAGCCCAATGCCAGTAATTGTTCCGGCGTTGCACCCACCACCACCCAGTCGCGGTCTTTAACCGGGCGCTTCAGTAAGCCATCGCGGACGGCGCCGCCGACCAGATAAATCTGCATAAACAATGTCCGTGGTTCGCTGTATCAAATCGGTATAACAACAAAAAAGCCGCTGTTTGGCAGCGGCTTTTACGGTGTCGTTTTTGCTAACCCCGCTTGGGGCGCCTGCGCTTTTTATCGCCATCTTCGCTTGGTGGCTTTTCCGGATCACCGCCTCCAGACTCGCCGTTAATCCATCCCTGGAGGCTCGAATGCCGCATCCATGCGGCATACGGTCTGTCTGCGGTAATCCGGAAGCCCGGGCGAATCTGTCTCCCGGAGCAGGCTGTTACGCATTCGCTACACAGGCCGCTGTGATGCTGCGGCCCGAGTGTACCCTGTCAGGGCTGGCTTCAGAAGTAGAAGCCCAGTTGCAGAGCGGCGCCGGCGTTTTTCTTCGGCTCATCCAGGTTGGCCATGGCTGCAATATCCACATGCAGACCAAAGGGCGATAAACCCACACCGATTGAGGCAACGTCATCACCGCTGACGCTCATATTGGTGCGATAGCCGGCACGCAGTTGCAGGAAGCTGAACACATCCAGTTCCACACCCAGTGCAGCGTATTGAGTGGGGTTTTCAAAGGCGACCGGATCGTTTTCCACCAGGTCCACATCCAGCGCGATGCTGGTCCACTCGCCGTTATAGGCAACACCGGCGCGGAATTGTGGGTTGAGTTCTACGCTGCCGCCTTCCAGTTTATAGGCTGGTGCGCCAGTTGGAATTCCGTCACTATTTTTCGGAGTAACCAAAACATCGGCATAATCAAACTCACCACCCAGCAGGTTTTTACCGGTCAGGCCAACCATCCACTTCTCGGATTCGCCAAAGCGGTATGAAGCACCAATATCCAGGTTGGCACGGGTGTAGTCTTGCTGAGTATCTTTGAAGGTATCGCTGTCGACATCATCAAATCCGTCCACTTCATCGGCATAGTGGAAGGTGGAGATTTTCTGCAGTTTCGGGGTGATACCAATGGCTACTTTTTCGCCTTTGATATCAAATTCGCGTGCAAATGAAAGGCCAATATCGACCATTGCAACAGCGACAATTTGCACAGTAGAAGACATATCAGGGCTATCACCGACAAATTCACCACCAGTAAATATATTTACTGTTGAGCCATCTTCTTTCTGGTATCCGCTGCTGAAATTATTAAGGCTATCAATGGCGGCATCAGTAGAATTTTTAGCAGTTGTTAAGAGATCTGCTTGCTCTATAG
>JAEWQT010000302.1 GCA_023399105.1 Pseudomonadota bacterium
GGGCAGGCGCGGCCAAATTCGGTGGAATACACCAGGCCGCCGGAAGACTTTTTGCTCATAGCAGATTCCGTATTCGATAACGGCGCGCAAACTAAACCAATCGTTCCCTGGCGGCAACTGTTAACCCCGTATCCGCACAAGGAAAGCGCAGCGTCACCACGGTCCCCTTGCCTGGCGTGCTGTCGATCAGCAGATCGCCGCCATGATGCTGCATGATGTTGTACGCCACCGTCAGGCCCAGACCAGTGCCTTTACCAATTTCTTTACGGGTAAAAAACGGGTTGACGGCACAGCTTAAATCCTCCGCACTCATGCCTACGCCGTTGTCTTTGATCATTACGGACAACCAGTCGCCTTCATGTTCACCGGCAATTTCGATGGTTCCGCCTTCTGGCATGGCATCGCGGGCGTTTTCCAGAATATGGCGGAATACCAGCCGTACCTGGGCGCACACACATTCCAGCGGTGGCAGGCCATCCAGCAGCGACACCAGCCGGAAGCGCTCATCCTGGTGTAAATCCAGATCCTGCACCGCTTCCTGCACCAGCAAAGCCACCGCCACCCGCGCTCTGGGTTGCTGATCGCTGTCCGCAAAGGTGCGCAGTTCTCGCACAATATTGCGCACCCGGTCGAGGCTGTGGCGGGTATTGCGCACCAATTCCGGCGCATCGCTGCGGACATAGTCCAGATCAATGCTGTGGCGCAGCTGCAACAGCGATTCCAGCAATTGCTTATCGTCAATCAGGTGTTCGGCCAGCCCGTATTCATCGGCCAGTTGTAACAGTTCGGTCAGGTATTCGCCCAGGGTAGCGATGTTGCTGTATACCACCGCAATCGGGTTATTGATTTCATGGGCAATGCCGGCCGCCAGATGTCCCAGGGAGGCCATGCGCTGCGCCTGCAACAGTAAGTCCTGCGTGCGGCGTAACTCGTCCAGACTGTGCTGCAGCTGATGGGTACGGGCACGTACTTTTTCTTCCAGCTGCTCATTCATAAAGCGTACGCGGCCTTCGGCTTCCTGACGCTGCTGCACCTCCTGCTGCATTTGCCGCAGCAGCGCATTCATTTTGCTGACCAGTGCATCCAGCTCGGTGCCACGCAAGCGCTGATCCACCTTGGGCAAGCGCTCAGCCGAGCGCGGATCCAGATTAACCAGTAAACGCATCAGCCGCCGTACCGGCGTGGTAATTCTGGCCCGCAATAACAACACCAGCACCAGCGCCAGCACGGTGTAACGCAAAGCATCGAACAATAAGGTGAGAGCCGCCCGGCGTTTGAATCCGGGCAGGCTGAGACGATCATCCGTCCACAAATACAGGGTGCCAATACGGCGTGGAGCGTCGCTGAAGCTACCCGGTTCCAGCAGCGGGACAGCGTGACGATGAAAAAAGGCGGCTTGCTGCGGGTCCTGCAGCAACGCCAGACTGAAACCGGCATGACGCACATAAGCACTGTCGGCCTCTTCCACCCGGCCAGCCACCGCCGCCACATTCAGTAACAGGCTGTCGAGTATGGAGTCCAGCGCGGCGTTGTCGTAGCTGTACAACGCCAGTGCTGCCGGGCCTTGCTGGTGACTGATTAAGTTATTGGTTTCCGCCTGAAAGCGCTGTTTTTCATTGTAATAATCGAAGCCAATCTGCACCCCGCTGAACACGACCCCGAATAAAAACGTGAGGCTCAGTACATGGAAGGTCAGCTTGCTTTCGATGGAATTCAGTCGCTGCTGCACAATCACTCCGTTGTTAGTTGCGCCATTACAGCCCGCCGGCAGGCAGTATAGCGAAGGATGCCCCACCCCGCCGGGTGTAACTCAGCCCAATGGCAAAGCCGTACGGTCCAGCACCTTGCGCATGACGAAACTGGAGTGAACCCCACTGACGCCGTCAATACGGGTCAGCGTGCCCAGCAGAAACTCCTGATAATGCTGCATATCACGCACGATCACTTTCAGCACATAGTCGGCGCTTTGCCCGGTAATCAGGTAGCACTCCAGCACCTCCGGGCAGGCGCTGACCCGCGCCTCAAAATTATCAAAGCGCTCCGGGGTGTGCCGGTCCATGCTGATATTCACCAGCGCCAGTAAATCCAGCCCCAGCTTGCGGGCATCCAGCAACGCCCGGTAGCCCTGAATCAGGCCGCTGTCTTCCAGCGCTTTTACCCGCCGCGAACAGGGCGATGGCGACAAGCCCACCTGCTCGGCCAGTTCCAGATTGCTGAGGCTGCCGTCCTGCTGCAGCAGCGCCAGAATTTTACGGTCAGTCCGATCCAGTGGCAGTGCAGCGGTCGACATAAACACCTCACATGGGTTGCTGAAAGATCAGCACAAAAGATTATTAATTGCCAAAATAAAACAAATAATGAATTTATATTGCGCAATTAAGGCAAAACATAAGCAACTTTGCAAACACATGCTGTCACTGGAGTTTTATACTGTGCCTCATCTGTTCACACCGAGACATCCGTAAGAGGAAACCACCATGAGCCGCTTCGACCACCGCAAATACCGCCCGTTTCCGGTTATCCGCAAAACCGACCGCCGCTGGCCCGACCAGACCCTGAGCGCGGCGCCGCTGTGGTGCTCGGTAGATCTGCGCGATGGTAATCAGGCGTTAATGGAACCCATGAACGTCAGCCAGAAACAGCGTATGTGGGCTTTGTTGGTGAAAATGGGCTTCAAAGAAATTGAAGTCGGTTTCCCGGCCGCCTCGCAACCGGATTACGACTTCGTACGCTGGCTGATCGAACACAACCAGATTCCGGCCGATGTGACCATTCAGGTGTTGGTGCAGGCGCGCGACGAACTCATTGAGCGCACGTATCAGGCGCTGGAAGGCGTGCACAAAGCCGTGGTGCATGTGTACAACTCCACCTCGCCGGTGCAGCGCAATAAAGTCTTCAATCAGAGCAAAGAAGGCATTATTGAAATCGCCCGCAAAGGCGCGATGAAAGTGCAGAGCGAAGCGGCGAAATACCCGCAGACTGAATGGGTGTTCCAGTACTCACCGGAAAGCTTTTCGACCACCGAAGTGGAATACGCGGTTGAGGTGTGCAACGCCGTGATCGGTGTGTGGCAACCAACCCCGCAACGCAAAGCCATCATCAATTTACCGGCTACCGTTGAAAGCGCCATGCCCAACGTATTCGCCGATCAGGTGGAGTGGTTCTGTGACCATGTGAACCAGCGCGACAGCCTGATCATCAGCATTCACACCCACAACGACCGCGGCTGTGGCGTGGCGGCCGCCGAACTCGCCTTACTGGCCGGTGCCGACCGCATTGAAGGTACCTTGCTCGGCAATGGTGAGCGGACCGGCAACATGGACATCGTTACCATGGCGATGAATATGTAC
>JAEWQT010000335.1 GCA_023399105.1 Pseudomonadota bacterium
TGGTGCGCGTAGGCGTTGGCGAAGGTGGTGCGGAAGCACTCACTCATGCAGTGCATCTGGGTGGTGCCGTTCCAGTAATACCCCGGCAATGCGCGTTCGTTGTGCTGGCTGTTGCGGCTGGCGTACTCCGGCATAAAGGCCCAGTAAATGCCGCGTACATACTCGCGCCAGCCAATGATCTGACGGATAAAGCCTTCCACCGCCGCCAGCGGCGCCTGCCCATGGTAATAGGCGGCTTCGGCGGCTTTGCACACTTCCAGCGGCGTCAGCAGGCCGCAATTGAGGTAAGGCGACAGCAGGCTGTGAAACATAAAGTCGGCGCGCTCGCCCAGGCTTTCATGGCTGACCATGGCGTCCTGATAACGGCCGAAATACGGCAGGCGCTGGTCAATAAAATGGGTCAGTGCCGTCAGTGCCTGCTCCCGCGTAGTCGCCCAGCGGAAGGGGTGCAGCTGGCCGGGGTGGGGATGGTCTGAATCAGCGAAGTGAGTGCTGACCAGTGCCAGCACCTCCTCATCAATGGCATCGCGGGCAAAGCTGAGCGGCGTGGGCACCGGCACTTCACCTTTATAAGCCGCGCGGTTATCGGCATCGAAATTCCACTGCCCGCCGATGGGCTTGTCACCCTCCATCAGCAGGCCGGTTTTACGCCGCATCTCGCGGTAAAAGTATTCCATGCGCAGCTGTTTGCGGCCGGCCGCCCAGCGCGCAAAGTCGGCGCTCGGACAAATAAAGCGGTCGTCTTCAAACACCTGCACCGGTACCCCCAGTTGCGTCGGCCATTGGGTATTCATGGCGTGCTGCAGGCGGTATTCGCCGCACTGAGTGAGCACCAGCTCACGGCAACCCTGTTCCTGCACCGTGCGCTGCACCACCTGCAGCAATGTGGTGTCGGTATCGGGCGCATCGAGGGGGCGATAAATCACCGTCCAGCCGGCTTGCCGCAGTTCGTCGGCAAAATGACGCATGGCCGAGAACAGTAGGGCAATCTTCTGTACATGGTGCGCCACATAGGTGGTTTCTTCCGCCACTTCGGCCAGCAACAGTACATCCTGCAAGGGGTTCAGTACCCGCAGGCTGGCCAGCGAGGGCGTCAGCTGATCGGCAAGAATAAGACCTAAACGTGGCATTAGTTATACAGTCGGAAGAAAATGTATAACTAATGTATAGATATTTAAGCGCTTTTTCCAGCCGCCAAAGCCCATTATGATGCCGGACTTTTGTATAGCAGCGTGGTGAGTATGACCAAGCCTTGGCACTGGCATCTGTTCTGCCGTGTGATTGATAACTTCGGCGATATCGGCGTGTGCTGGCGGCTGGCGCGGCAGTTACAGCAGGTGCATGGTCAGCGCATCAGTCTGTGGGTGGATGATCTCGCCAGTTTTGCCGCGCTGGAACCCGCACTGAATCCGGCGCTGCCACAGCAACAGGTGCAGGGGATCGCGGTGTATCGCTGGGACGAGGATTTCAGTCTGCCGGCCCACGAGCCCGAGGTGGTGGTGGAAACCTTTGCCTGCGAGCTGCCGCCGCGGTATCTGCACTTTATGCAGCAACTGACGCAGCGGCGTGGGCAGCAGCCGGTGTGGATCAATCTGGAATACCTGAGCGCCGAAGATTGGGTGCGCAGTTGCCACGGCAGCCCATCGCCGGTGCATGGTATGAACAAAACCTTTTTCTTTCCCGGGTTTACCGAGGGCACCGGTGGCCTGCTGTTTGATGCGCAGCTGCCGGCGCTGGCGCAGGAATTGGCCAGTGCTGAGGCGCGGGCCGCCGAACTGGCGCGTTATGGCGTGCATAACATTGCCGGTAACACCCGCCTGATCAGCCTGTTTGCTTATGAAAATCCGGCCTTGCCGCACCTGTTGGAACAATTAAAACAGGGGCCGCAGCCCGTGTGCCTGCTGATTCCGCAGGGGCGCATTTCCGCCGGTGTGGAAGCGTGGCTGCAACAGCCATTGCCGGTTGGGCAGCCGCAGCAGCGCGGCGCCTTAACACTCTGTACCTTGCCGTTTCTGTCGCAACCACAGTACGACCGGCTGCTGGCACTGTGTGACCTGAATTGTGTGCGCGGCGAAGAGTCTTTTGTGCGCGCGCAGATGCTGGGCAAACCCATGTTGTGGCACATTTACCAGCAGCAAGACGACGCGCATCTGGTGAAGCTGGAGGCGTTCCTGGCGCTGTACCTGCAAGCGGCCGCCCCGCAACTGCGCCAATCCTTGCTGGCCCTGTTCCGCTGCTGGAACCAGCCGGGGTTGCCCATGCCGGATTTGCAGCCCCTACTGGCTGACCCGCAGGGCTGGCAACAGCATGCCGGCGAATGGCAGCAAAGCCTGCTGCAGCTGGGAGATCTGGCGGCAAATCTGGTGCAGCAGGTGGGAAATCGGGTATAGTGCCGACCGACTTTTTTAACTCAGATTAATCGGTATATTGCTATGAAAACTGCACAAGAGTTCCGCGCTGGCTCGGTGATGAACCTGCAAGGTCAGCCCTGGGTCGTTCTGAAAGCCGAATTCAACAAATCCGGCCGTAACGCTTCAGTAATGAAAATGAAGCTGAAAAACCTGCTGACCGGCGCCACTCAGGAGCCGGTTTTCAAGGCCGACGACAAATTTGACCAGGTTATTCTGGAGCGTCGCCAGGTAACTTACTCTTACTTCCAGGACCCGCTGTATGTGTTTATGGATGAAGAGTACAACCCGGTCGAAGTGGAAAAAGAAAACCTCGGTGACGTACTGAACTTCATCGAAGACGGCATGACTGACGTATGCG
>JAEWQT010000048.1 GCA_023399105.1 Pseudomonadota bacterium
GCATTGTGAATACCCCAGTACCGAGGTCGGTTATGTTTCAGGTTACTCGTCTTGCCAGTGTGATTGCTTTAACCAGTGTGGCCATCAGCGCCCACGCCACCAATGGTTACTTTACCCACGCCACCAGCGTGAAGGCGCAGGGCATGGCCGGTGTGGCCACGGCCATGGCACATGACAGCCTGACTGCGGCGGTGAACCCGGCCGCTATCGGCAACCTGGCTGCCAAGCAACAGCTGGACTTAGGAGTTACCTACTTTAAGCCGGAGCGTGAAAGCCGGATTTCCGGTAACGGTGCTGGTTTTAATGGTTCGTTCGATGGTAACGACACCGAAGCCTTCTGGATGCCGGAGGTGGGTTTTGCCCGCCAGCATTCTGAGCAGATCAGCTACGGTGTGGCTCTGTATGGTAACGGTGGTATGAATACCGACTACGCCAATAATCCCTTTGATCCGTCGAATGCCAGTGGCAGCGCCGGCGTCAATCTGGAGCAGCTGTTTGTTACCGGTACGGTCGCTTACCGCCTGAACGAGCAGCATGTGCTGGGCCTGGGCGTCACCTGGGTACACCAGAACTTTAAAGCCAAAGGTATTCAGGGCTTTGCCATGATGTCTCAGGAAGATACTGCCTTGAGTAATAACGGCACCGACACCAGTAACGGCTGGGGTGTAAAACTGGGCTGGCAGGGTGAAGTGGCCGAAGGCGTAACGCTGGGTGCGGCCTGGTCTTCCGAGATCAAAACCGACGAATTTGATCGTTATAAAGGCTTGTTTGCCGAAAACGGCGGCTTCGATATTCCCGAGAACTACAGCGCCGGTGTGGCCTGGCAGGTGAACCCGGCGCTGACCGTGGCCGCCGACTGGCAATACATTGAATACGGCAGCGTGCGCTCTATTGCCAACGACCTGAACCTGACGGCTCAGTTGGGTGCCGACAACGGCTCCGGTTTTGGCTGGGACGACATCAACGTCTACAAGCTGGGTGCTCAGTATGAAGTGCAGAAGGGCCTGACCCTGCGTGCCGGTTTCAGCTACGCCGACCAGCCGATTCCGGCCAGCCAGACCTTCTTCAACATTCTGGCACCGGGCGTGATTCAGAAACACGCGTCACTGGGCGCGACTTACGCCCTGAACGACAACAACGAGATTTCCGTGGCTTACACCCACGCCTTTGAAGAAACCGTGCGCGGCAATGGTTCTATTCCGGGTAATTTTGGTGGCGGCGAAGCGGATATCACCATGTTCCAGAACCAGCTGGCGCTGGGCTGGCAGGTGAAGTTCTGACGGCGCGATTAACGCAGGACGGGAGAAGGGAGACGCTCGTTCGTGAGTAACGCAAAACGGGAGGCATCGTGAGGTGCCTCCCGTTTTTTGTGAGGACTCACTGTCTTATTAACGGCGGATGTCGCGCAGGATGGCAGTGATCTCAGCCGCAGACAGTACACGATTGTTGGCTTCTGCTTCCAGTCCCTGCACGCTGAAAAATAATACACGGAATTGCTGTGTACCAAGCAATTGTGCCGATTCTTCCAGGCCGACGAAATAACTATGTGTGTCAATCCCACTGCTGTTAGCGGTGATATAAAGCAGTTGCATATTTTCGGCATCCAGACTCATCAGGATTTCCATCTGTTGCGTATAAAAAGATTGATCGGCTGAAGAAGTCACTAATACAAGAGCAATCAGCTTTTCCTGTATCTGAAATTCAGTCTGCAATCGTCGTATCATGTCTGTCGGCAGCTCTGTGGTCTGATAATCCCCCTGCACGTAGAAATTCTGGTGGAGTTCCACAGATGTTTCGGCACTGTGTAAACTGATTTTTGTATTTAGCAGAATGCTCAATGTGATGACGATAAAGTACCTTATTTTTTGGCGCATTCAGATTTTTACTTCCAGAGTGATAGATGATGATGGTGAGATCGATTCGATTGTTCGATAAAAGTTTTCTGTATTATGATCTTGAAGACCTATACAGCCAAGAGTTCCGGGAATTCCACCATCGGGATGAATGCCAAGACCTGTGGGTGTTGTTTTAAATCGCGGAGATATGGGAAGAAAAAATCCGTTTCCGCTTTTATCTTTAAATGAATTTCCAATGGCAGATGAGTAAGTCGTGATCTCTCTTCTCTTGATGTCGTAAATTCCTACGGGCAATGCTTTCAATCCATAAGGTCCGCTTACCGCAATCCAGGATAATCCTTTGCTATGTCAGACTAAATTTCTTTGAGAAATAGAAAAAGTCAAATCAGCCATTTTTAACTCCATTTTGTTATGACGATGAGAAATGGATGTTAACTGTTAGAGCAGTTTATGTTTAATTTTATATGCGCTTTAAACGGAAAAGAAAGTTGCAATGAATTAATTTCTGACATGATCAGGCTTTGCGGCTGGAGTTGTCTGGTACTTAAGTGCATCTCTTATAAGTTCTTAATATATCGGATTCTAACAGAGGACATGATTTCCATTGCAGCTGATGCAGGACATTGTTAGTAGCATTAATATTAATTAAAAAATTAATCAGAATTGCTATTGGCATGAGTCAGCATTACACCGGCTGATCATATCCCTCCGCCAGATGCATATCCTTCAGCCGCACATAATTCCCCGCGCCATAGGTAAAAAAGCTGCGTTCTTTTTCGGTAATGTGGCGCGCCGGTTTGGCCGGGTTGCCGACGTATAAATAGCCGCTTTCCAGACGTTTGCCCGGGGTTACCACCGCACCGGCGGCGACGATCACTTCGTCTTCGACAATGGCGCCGTCCATGATCATGGATTTCATACCGATTAATACGCGGTTGCCGATGGTGCAGCCGTGCAGCATGGCCTGGTGGCCGATGGTCACGTCATCGCCGATGATCAGCGGATAGCCGCCGGGGTTGTAGTCGGAGGCGTGGGTAATGTGCAGTATGGCGCCGTCCTGAACGCTGGTGCGCGCGCCGATGCGGATGTGGTGCATATCGCCACGGATCACCGCCAGCGGCCACACCGAGCAGTCGTCGCCCAGTTCCACATCGCCGATCACCACGGCGCTGCGATCGACGAAAACGCGCTCGCCGAGTTTCGGGCTATGGCCCTGATAGGTACGGATGTCTGCCATGGGAAAGGTGCTCCTGTTATGCTGTGGCCACTTGATTCAGGCCTGATTGGACCCAAT